>NZ_JBIBEB010000005.1:0-286700 GCF_042902325.1 Pseudomonas sp. NPDC012596
GATCTCATAGGCGCCACACCCCTCAAGGCATGCACTTGGTGCCCCCTCGATCCCCGCTCCCCCCAAAAAATCAGGATGCTTTCACCCCTGGTGCCGCCGGTGCGGAAGCCGGACCAGCCCCAGCCCCAGCCCCACTCGCCGGCGCCGCAACCGGTGCCGGCTTCTCCACCGGCACCACACGATCCAGCTCGATATTGACCCGCCGGTTGCGTGCGCGGTTCGCGGCACTGTTGTTCTTCACCAGCGGATATCGCTCACCATGGAAGCGTACGGTGATCTGATCTTCAGCAATACCGTGGGCCTTGAAGTAATCAGCGACCGCCAGCGCACGGCGCCGCGACGTATCCCGGTTGGTCAGGCGGTTGCCACTGTTGTCGGAGTGACCATTGAGTTCGATGTGGTTGACCGTCGGATCAGCCTTGAGATAGTCGAGAATCACATCCAGCCGCGCACGGGCCGAAGCGTCCAGATCAATCCCGCCCCCGGGGAAACCGACCTGAGTCTGGCGAACCTGATCGTAATTCATCGCCAACATCTTGCCGGCACAGGCCTGATAGTCACTGTAGGCCTTGGCGAAGCTCACCGGCAGCACACGGACTTCCATCGGCCGCCCCGCTTCGCCGGTATAGCTTCGCACCACCGTACTGCGGCCATCGAGCAACCCATTGATCAGGCGGCTTGCCTGGCCTTGGGACGAACTGAACAGGACACCGCTGCGCGCCAGGCGCACCGCTCCCAGGTTGATGTCACCACGCCCGGGTTGCCACGGTGCGGCAGCGGCCAGCAGCGTGGCAGACCCGGCACCCAGCACATTACTGGTCGAACGCAGCTGGAACACCGGCTGCTCACCTGCCCTGCGCACGAATTCGCCACTGCCAAAACCGTCGATCGGCTGGATCAGGCGGCATTCGAACTGGTCACCCTCGACTTTCCAGGCGATGTTCTCCATGCGGGTCTGGAAGGTCAATGCACCAGCCGGCAGGCTGGCGATCAGGGTCAACAGGGCTAGGTAACGCTGGCGCACGGGCGGCTCCACTAATTCTGACGGCTTACAGGCAGGCTATCGGACGCATGCCGGAAAACTTGATAGCCGTGCTCGGCACGGGGTTTTCCGGTAGCATTGGGCCCTGAGTTCGACCCGCCTGGAATCCCCAATGTCCGATCGCCTGACCCTCCTGCGTCCCGACGACTGGCACATCCATCTGCGCGATGGTGCCGTCCTGCCCCACACCGTTGGCGATGTGGCGCGTACCTTCGCCCGTGCCATCATCATGCCCAACCTGGTTCCACCGGTACGCAATGCCGACGAAGCTACGGCCTACCGCGAGCGCATCCTTGCTGCACGCCCGGCCGGCAGCCGCTTCGAGCCGCTGATGGTGCTGTACCTCACCGACCGCACCAGCCCGGAGGACATCCGCGCGGCCAAGGCCAGCGGCATCGTCTACGCCGCCAAGCTGTACCCGGCCGGCGCGACCACCAACTCCGATTCCGGCGTCACCAGCATCGACAACATCTTCCCGGCTATCGAAGCGCTGGCAGAAGTCGGCATGCCGCTACTGGTGCACGGTGAAGTAACCCGCAGCGAGATCGACGTGTTCGACCGCGAAAAGCGCTTCATCGACGAGCACATGCGCCGCCTGGTCGAGCGCTTCCCGTCGTTGAAAGTAGTGTTCGAGCACATCACCACGGCCGATGCCGCGCAGTTCGTCACCGAGGCCTCGGCCAACGTCGGCGCGACCATCACTGCCCAGCACCTGCTGTACAACCGCAACCACATGCTGGTTGGCGGCATTCGCCCACACTTCTACTGCCTGCCGATCCTCAAGCGCAACACCCACCAGGTGGCGCTGCTGGACGCGGCTACCAGCGGCAACCCGAAGTTCTTCCTCGGCACCGATTCGGCCCCCCATGCCCGTCACGCCAAGGAAGCTGCCTGCGGTTGTGCCGGTTGCTACACCGCTTATGCGGCCATCGAGATGTACGCCGAAGCCTTCGAACAGCGCAATGCGCTGGACAAGCTGGAAGGTTTCGCCAGCCTGCACGGCCCGGCCTTCTACGGCCTGCCGGCAAACACCGACAGCATCACCCTGGTGCGCGAAGAGTGGACTGCCCCGGACAGCCTGCCGTTTGGCGAGCAGACCGTGATCCCGCTGCGCGCCGGTGAAAAACTGCGCTGGCGCCTGCTGGAGGACAACGCGTGAGCGAAGACCTCTACGAAGACGACCAGGAAGGCCAGGCCGGTAGCGGCTCGCGTCACCCAATGGCCGAGCGCTTCCGTGGCTACCTGCCAGTGGTGGTGGATGTCGAGACCGGCGGTTTCAACAGCGCCACCGACGCCCTGCTCGAGATCGCTGCCGTGACCATCGGCATGGACGAAAAAGGTTTTCTGTTCCCTGAACACACCTACTTCTACCGTGTCGAGCCATTTGAAGGCGCCAACATCGAGGCTGCCGCACTGGAGTTCACCGGCATCAAGCTGGACCACCCGCTGCGCATGGCGGTGAGCGAGGAAAGCGCGCTGACCGACATTTTCCGTGGCGTGCGCAAGGCACTGAAGGCCAATGGCTGCAAGCGGGCGATCCTGGTCGGCCACAACAGCAGCTTCGACCTGGGCTTCCTCAACGCCGCGGTGGCCCGCAACGATCTGAAGCGCAACCCGTTCCACCCGTTCTCCAGCTTCGACACCGCCACCCTGGCTGGCCTGGCGTACGGCCAGACCGTGCTGGCGCGTGCCTGCCAGAGTGCCGACATCGACTTCGATGGCCGTGAGGCGCATTCCGCGCGTTACGACACCGAGAAGACGGCCGAGCTGTTCTGCGGCATCGTCAACCGCTGGAAGGAAATGGGCGGCTGGCGCGACTTCAACGACTGAGTTGAGGCCCTCATGGCCGGCAAGCCGGCCCCACAGGTGCTGCGCAATGCTCGAGCCTGTGGAAGCCGGCTTGCCGGCGATGGGGCAAGAACAAGCACTGGGAAGCCTCGGCATCCAGGCATAAAAAAACCGGCCACGAAGGCCGGTTTTTTTATGCGCTTGGCAATTACAGCTTGCCAGCGTTCTCGCTCAGGTAAGCAGCAACGCCTTCTGGCGAAGCGTTCATGCCCTTGTCGCCTTTTTTCCAGTTGGCCGGGCAGACTTCGCCGTGCTCTTCGTGGAACTGCAGGGCATCGACCAGGCGCAGCAGCTCGTCCATGTTACGGCCCAGTGGCAGGTCGTTGACGATTTGCGAACGGACCACACCATTGGTGTCGATCAGGAAGGCGCCACGGAAGGCCACGCCGCCTTCGGACTCGACGTCGTAGGCTTTGCAGATTTCGTGGGTGATGTCGGCCGCCAGGGTGTACTTCACCTGGCCGATGCCGCCGTTGTTGACCGGGGTGTTACGCCAGGCGTTGTGGGTGAAGTGCGAGTCGATCGACACGCCGATCACTTCGACGTTGCGCGCCTGGAAGTCCGGGATGCGGTTGTCCAGGGCGATCAGCTCGGACGGGCAGACGAAGGTGAAGTCCAGCGGGTAGAAGAACACCAGGCCGTACTTGCCCTTGATGGCCGAGGCCAGGTTGAAGCTGTCGACGATTTCGCCGTTGCCCAGCACAGCCGGAACGGTGAAGTCGGGGGCTTGTTTGCCAACGAGTACGCTCATTGTAATCTCCTGATGAGGGTGAAAAACCGTTTGCCGGGCCAAGCGGGCTTGCCCGACATCCAACAAAGGCCGCCCATCATACACGGCTTCTGATGACAGGCCGAATCCAACCACCGGTCGCTCAAGCACGCGGGCTCCGACGAAGTGTTTTGACAAGCATTCTCATTACCATTACTCTCCCCACATCGACTCAACCAGCGATGGTCCGACTTTATGTATGTGTGTCTTTGTGTCGGCGTGACCGACGGACAGATCCGCGATGCGATCTATGAAGGATGCTGCAGCTACAAGGAAGTTCGAGCCGCGACCAACGTCGCCAGCCAATGTGGCAAGTGTGCCTGCCTGGCCAAGGAGGTGGTGCGTGAGACGCTCACCAAGCTTCAGGTCAGCCAGCAAGCCGCCCTGCCTTATCCGGTAGAATTTACTGCCGCTTGATAACGCCAATTTTGAAGAACCGGGCCTCGTGTCCGGTTTTTTTATGCCTAGAATTCAATAAGTTAGCTCTCCAACGCGGTTCACAAACATTCTTATTCCTATTAATTTTCACTTATTATTCAAGAACTTAGGTTTGACAGCCCTAAGTATCAGGCTCAAACTTCTCTGTATTGGCACACTTCTACAGGGCAGGAACCCGCAATGAAAGGCGACGTAAGCGTCATCCAGCATCTCAACAAGATCCTCGGAAACGAGCTGGTCGCGATCAACCAGTACTTCCTGCACGCCCGCATGTACGAAGATTGGGGCCTGAACAAGCTCGGCAAGCACGAGTACAAGGAATCCATCGATGAGATGAAGCACGCTGACAAACTGATCAAGCGTATTCTCTTCCTCGAGGGCATCCCTAACGTTCAGGACCTGGGCAAGCTGCTGATCGGCGAGCACACCAAGGAAATGCTCGAGTGCGACCTGAAGCTCGAACAGAAAGGCCTGGCCGACCTGAAAGCCGCCATTGCCCACTGCGAAACCGTCGGCGACTTCGGCTCGCGTGACATGCTCGAAGACATCCTCGAGTCCGAGGAAGAGCACATCGACTGGCTGGAAACTCAATTGAGCCTGATCGACAAGATCAGCATCGAGAACTACCTGCAGTCGCAGATGGGCGAAGAGTAAAATCAGCGCCCAATAAAAAACCCGCCATGAGCGGGTTTTTTTATGCCTGCCGGAAGGTCAGGCTTCGGAAGTTTTGGCCTTGGCGGCGGCTTCCTTGATCAGGGTCTGCAACTCGCCATTCTCGAACATCTCGAGAACGATGTCGCTACCGCCGACCAGTTCACCGGCGACCCAAAGCTGCGGGAAGGTAGGCCAGTTGGCGTACTTGGGCAGGTTGGCGCGGATTTCCGGGTTCTGCAGGATGTCGACGTAGGCGAACTTCTCGCCACACTGCATGACGGCCTGCGAGGCACGGGACGAGAAGCCACACTGCGGGGCATTCGGCGAGCCTTTCATGTAAAGCAGAATGGTGTTGTTGGCAATCTGCTCTTTGATGGTTTCGATGATATCCATGTAGCACCTCGGCTGAACTTTCCGACACGGTCGTCGGCACGGTGACGCATTGTATCGGAAACCCAAGCGCCGTGCTCGGCCTTGCCAAGCCTCAGGCGGCCTCCACTTGCACGGGCACGCCATTGAGCGCTGCGTTACCGGAAACGGCATCGCGCAAACACTCATCGGTCAGGTCATTGGCACTGACACCAGGCTGCGCCTGCGCGATCTGCATGTGCACGCCCTGGCGGCCATGGCCGAAACCATGCGGCAGGCTGACCACCCCTGGCATCATGTCCTCGCAAGCCTGCACCTCGACCTCCAGGCTACCGGTACGGGAGCGGATGCGTACTCGCTGGCCATCCTCCAACTGCCGCTGCAGCAAATCTTGCGGATGCATGAGCAACTGATGGCGCGGCTTGCCTTTGACCAGCCGATGGAAGTTGTGCATCCAGGAGTTGTTACTGCGCACATGCCGCCGACCGATCAGTAACAATTCGCCCGGCCCAGGTGGGGTTTGTTGGGAAAGCCGGCGCAAGTCATCCAGTACGGCCTGTGGGGCTGCTTCCACTGCCTTGCTCGCGGTCGCCAGGCGTGCCCCCAGATTGGCGCGCAACGGGCCCAGATCGAGGCCATGCGGGTGTTCATCCAACGCTTGGAGGGAAAGCTTCCAATCACTCTCCTCGCCATACCGCCCTTTACGCAACGCCAGGTCGATCATTTGCGCCGGTGCAAGGGTCGGCTTGAGTTCCAGCCCTGCGCGCTGGGCAAAGGCTTGTGCCAGGCCGACGAAGATTTCCCAGTCGTGCAGGGCGCCTTGCGGCTTGGCCAGGATCGCCCGGTTGAAGCGGGTGACATTACGCACCGCCAGCAGGTTGAAGGTGCTGTCGTAATGGTCGTTTTCAAGCGCCGACGTAGAGGGCAGGATCAGGTCGGCGTGGCGGGTCGTCTCGTTGATGTAGAGGTCGATGCTGAGCATGAACTCCAGCCCCTGCAAGGCCGCATCCAGCTGACGACCATTGGGCGTGGAGAGCACCGGGTTGCCAGCGACGGTCACCAGGGCCCGTACCTGCCCTTCACCAGGCGTCAGCATTTCTTCGGCCAGGGCGGCCACGGGCAATTCGCCAGCGTATTCGGGCAAGCCTGAAACCCGGCTCTGCCAGGCATTGAAATGGCCACCCGAGGTGCTCGCCACCAGGTCCACGGCGGGTTCAGTGCACAGCGCTCCGCCTTCGCGGTCGAGGTTGCCCGTCACCAGGTTGATCACTTGCACCAGCCAGTGGCACAGCGTGCCGAATGCCTGGGTCGACACGCCCATGCGGCCATAACAGACAGCTTTGTCGGCGGCGGCAAAATCGCGCGCCAGCTGGCGGATGCAGGAGGCGTCGATGCCGCAAAGCGCACTCATGGCCTCGGCGCTGAAAGGCGCAATCGCTGCCTGCACGTGCTGCAGCCCGTTGACCGGCAAATGCGAGCCGCGGGCCAAGCCCTCGTCGAACAGGGTGTTGAGCAGCCCGGACAGCAAAGCGGCATCGCCACCCGGGCGAATGAACAGGTGACGGTCCGCCATGGCCGCCGTTTCGCTACGCCGCGGGTCCACCACGACCAGCTGTCCGCCGCGTGCTTTGAGGGCTTTGAGGCGCTTTTCCACGTCTGGCACGGTCATGATGCTGCCGTTGGAGGCCAACGGGTTGCCGCCAAGAATCAGCATGAAATCGGTGTGGTCGATGTCCGGAACAGGCAGCAGCAGGCCGTGGCCGTACATCAGGTAGCTGGTCAGGTGCTGTGGCAGTTGGTCAACCGACGTGGCGGAAAAGCGGTTGCGCGTTTTCAGCAGGCCCAGGAAGTAGTTGCTGTGGGTCATCAACCCGTAGTTGTGCACGCTGGGGTTGCCCTGATAGACCGCCACGGCATTACGCCCATGGGCCTGCTGTATCGACCACAGCCTGTCGGCCGCCAGGGCGAAGGCTTGCTCCCAGCTGATGGCCTGCCACTGGTCGCCAACCCGCCGGTGCGGTTGACGCAAGCGGTCAGGGTCGTCCTGGATATCTTGCAGGGCCACTGCCTTGGGGCAGATGTGGCCGCGGCTGAACGGATCCAGCGGATCGCCCTTGATCGAATTGATACGCGCGCGGCCTTCGTCATGGCTGACATCGATGTTCAGCCCGCAGATCGCTTCGCACAGGTGACAGGCACGGTGATGCAGGGTCTTGGTCATGGCCGCCTCTGCCTTTAGTTGTTATCCGAAGCCGACTATGCGCCCTGCCCTTGCCCCCTGCCAGCGCGCTTCGTGGTGTGAATCCCCCGACATCAGGCACACGATTTGCGACAGCCATTTGCCAAATCGCCAGCAAGCCGTGTACAACCCCCTGTAGCAAATAAAAAACAGCGCAGGCTCAATGGGTAATTACACCCTTTGCAACAGAGCCGCTGTTTCCCCTCTTGGTTTCAGGCGACATTTAATTATAGTATTGCGCCTTTCCCTATTTCGTCCGCCCCGTGCGGCTTACGCCGCAGGTCACTCCCGTTGTCAAAAAAAACCATACGGTCGACCTGCATACCGTTGCAGATAAGGTAGTCAATCATGAGCGCTAGGCACTTTCTCTCCCTGCTGGATTTCACCACCGACGAATTGCTCGGGGTGATCCGCCGAGGCATCGAGCTGAAGGACCTGCGCAAGCGCGGCGTGTTGTTCGAACCCCTGAAAAACCGCGTTCTGGGCATGATCTTCGAAAAATCTTCGACCCGCACCCGGGTGTCGTTCGAGGCTGGCATGATCCAGCTCGGCGGCCAGGCGATCTTCCTGTCCCCGCGCGACACCCAGCTGGGCCGAGGCGAGCCGATCAGCGACAGCGCCATCGTGTTGTCGAGCATGGTCGATGCGGTGATGATCCGCACCCACGCCCACAGCACCCTCACCGAATTCGCCGCCAACTCGCGGGTGCCGCTGATCAACGGCCTGTCCGACGAGTCGCACCCGTGCCAGTTGCTGGCCGACATGCAGACCTTCCATGAACACCGCGGCTCGATCCAGGGCAAGACCGTGGCCTGGATCGGCGACGGTTTCAACATGTGCAACTCGTACATCGAAGCTGCCCAGCAGTTCGACTTCCAACTGCGCATCGCCTGCCCGGAAGGCTACGACCCCGATCCACGCTTCATGGCACTGGGCGGTGATCGCGTGCAGCTCATCCGTGACCCGCGTGAAGCCGTCCGCGGTGCGCACCTGGTGACCACCGATGTCTGGACTTCCATGGGTCAAGAGGAGGAAACTGCACGGCGCCTGGCGCATTTCGCGCCTTACCAGGTCACCCGCGCTCTGCTCGACCTGGCGGCATCCGACGCCCTGTTCATGCACTGCCTGCCCGCCCATCGCGGTGAGGAAATCAGCCATGACCTGCTCGACGACCCTCGTTCGGTCGCCTGGGACCAGGCTGAAAACCGCCTGCATGCACAGAAGGCCCTTCTCGAATTCCTTGTCGAACCGGCTTACCACCACGCATGAGTCAACCTCTACTGCTCAACCTGCGCGACCTCGCCTGCGGCTACGGCGACCAGCGCATCGTCCAGAACCTCAACCTGCACCTGAACGCAGGCGACATCGGTTGCCTGCTGGGCTCGTCGGGTTGCGGCAAGACCACCACCCTGCGTGCGATCGCCGGCTTCGAGCCGGTGCACGAGGGTGAGATCCAGCTGGCCGGCGAGGTCATTTCCCGCGCCGGTTTCACCCTGTCCCCGGAAAAACGCCGGATCGGCATGGTGTTTCAGGACTACGCACTGTTCCCGCACCTGACCGTGGCGCAGAACATCGCTTTCGGCATCGCCAAGCACCCGCAACAGGCGCAGGTGGTGGAAGAAATGCTCGAGCTGGTCAAGCTCGGTGGCCTGGGCGGGCGTTACCCGCACGAGCTTTCCGGTGGCCAGCAGCAGCGCGTTGCCCTGGCCCGGGCGCTGGCCCCCGAACCGCAACTGCTGCTGCTCGACGAGCCGTTCTCCAACCTCGATGTGGAGCTGCGCCGGCGCCTCAGCCATGAGGTCCGCGACATCCTGAAAAGCCGCGGCACCAGCGCGATCCTGGTCACCCATGACCAGGAAGAAGCCTTTGCGGTCAGCGACCACGTGGGCGTATTCAAGGAAGGCCGCCTGGAGCAGTGGGATACGCCCTACAACCTTTACCATGAGCCGCAAACCCCGTTCGTTGCGAGCTTCATCGGCCAGGGTTACTTCATCCGCGGCCAGATGAGCAGCCACGAATCGGTCAATACCGAACTCGGTGAGCTGCGCGGCAACCGCGCCTACATCATGGCACCGGGCAGCTCGGTGGACGTGCTGCTGCGCCCAGACGACATCGTGCCTGCCGCAGACAGCGCGCTTCGGGCGAACATCGTCGGCAAGAGTTTCCTCGGCGCATCGACCCTGTACCGCCTGCAGCTGCCCACCGGTAGCCAGTTGGAAGCGATATTCCCAAGCCATATTGACCACCAGGTCGGTGAAGCTGTCGGGATTGCCGTGAAGGCTGATCATCTGGTGCTGTTCCCGGTGCCGGGCAGTGTTGCGGCCCAATTGCCGCGCCAGGAGAACGGGGTTCGTCGGTACAGCTCGGCGACCTGATCATGTAACTGGGGCCGCTTTCGCGGCCCATCGCCGGCAAGCCGGCTCCCACTTGTACAGTGGTCTCCTTGAGAAAACGCACTCTTTGTGGAATCAGCCCCGGCCGATTCCGGCAAACGTGCCCTGGGTATGTGCGGCCAACACCGCAGCTGCCAACTCCACTTCCAATCCACGGCGCCCAGCGCTGACATGGATAGTTGCAAAGTTTTGCGCCGAATCATCGATGAAGGTGCGCAGGCGCTTCTTCTGCCCCAACGGGCTGATGCCCCCGACCAGGTAGCCTGTGGCCCGCTGCGCCGCTGCGGGGTCTGCCATCTCGCATTTCTTCACGCCCGCGGCATGCGCCAATGCCTTGAGGTCCAGCGTGCCCACTACCGGCACCACCGCCACCAGCAATTCGCCCTTTTCGCTGCTGGCCAGCAAGGTCTTGAACACCTGCTGTGGATCCAGCCCCAACTTCTCCGCTGCCTCCAGGCCATATGACGCCGATTTAGGGTCATGTTCGTAACTGTGCACGCGGTGCTCGGCGCGGGCTTTTTTCAGCAAATCGAGGGCGGGGGTCATGCAGGGCTCCGGTCTAGGACAGATCGGCGGCTACTTTAGGACAATTCCCACAACCCAGCCAATTTATGCCCTACGCGCCTCTCTAGCACGCGGACTCAGCAACGCAAATACCGTCCAGAACGTGACCGGCCGTTCACTTTCGACCTTTGACATAAGCGTTTCTTGTCTATATTTTTTCGTTTCTGAATAAATGGTGCACTTATAAGGTGCATTCCTACATCTGCCTGAGGTCAACAGGGATAGACACCAGGCTTTGCTGTCGAGCGCCCACGCGCCTCACAACAAAAAAAACGAGGTCACAATGACGACTGCTCTACGCGAACCCACGCTGTCCAGCCAATGCCTGGCCGAGTTCCTCGGCACGGCGCTGCTCATATTCTTCGGCACCGGTTGTGTCGCCGCGCTCAAGGTAGCGGGCGCCAGCTTTGGGCTGTGGGAGATCAGTATTATCTGGGGCGTCGGTGTGAGCATGGCGATCTACCTCACCGCCGGCATTTCCGGCGCGCACCTGAACCCGGCCGTGAGTATCGCACTAACGCTGTTTGCTGGTTTCGACAAGCGCAAACTGCCGTTCTACATGCTGGCCCAGGTGTGCGGCGCGTTCTGCGGCGCAGCGCTGGTCTACACCTTGTACAGCAGCCTCTTCTTCGATTTCGAACAAACCCACGCCATGCTGCGCGGCAGCACTGAAAGCCTTGAACTGGCCTCGGTGTTTTCCACGTATCCACACCCTTCCCTCACCACTGGCCAGGCCTTTCTGGTCGAAGTGGTGATCACCGCGATCCTGATGGCGGTGATCATGGCCCTGACCGACGACAATAACGGCTTGCCCCGCGGTGCCATGGCACCGCTGCTGATCGGCCTGCTGATCGCCGTGATTGGCAGTGCCATGGGCCCGCTGACCGGCTTTGCGATGAACCCGGCCCGTGATTTCGGGCCAAAACTGATGACCTTCCTGGCCGGCTGGGGCGAAATCGCCTTCACTGGCGGCCGGGACATCCCGTATTTCCTGGTTCCGGTGTGTGCACCGATACTGGGCGCTTGCCTGGGCGCCGCGACTTATCGCGGCCTGATCGCCCGCAACCTGCCAGTGGCGCAAAACGCGAACCCTGAGACAAACGACAATCGCCAGGGCGATACTCAAGCCAACTGATGCTTGTGCCCTGACCCCCTATTTTTGCAAGGCCTACGACCATGACAGACACCCAGGATAAGAACTACATCATCGCCCTGGACCAGGGCACCACCAGTTCGCGGGCGATCATTTTCGACCGCGACGCCAATGTGGTCGGCACCTCGCAGCGCGAATTCGCCCAGCACTATCCGCAAGCGGGCTGGGTCGAGCATGACCCGATGGAAATCTTCGCCACGCAGAGCGCGACCATGGTCGAGGCGCTCGCCCAGGCCGGCATCAGCCATGCCCAGGTGGCAGCCATCGGTATCACCAACCAGCGTGAAACGACCGTGGTGTGGGATAAAGAGACCGGCCGCCCGGTGTACAACGCCATCGTCTGGCAGTGCCGCCGCAGCACCGAAATCTGCGCCCAGCTCAAGCGTGACGGCCACGAAGCGTACATCCGCGAAACCACTGGCCTGGTCACCGACCCGTACTTCTCCGGCACCAAGCTCAAGTGGATCCTCGACAACGTCGAAGGCGCCCGTGAGCGCGCCGAGCGCGGCGAACTGCTGTTCGGCACCATCGATACCTGGCTGATCTGGAAGTTCTCCGGTGGCAAGGTGCATGTCACTGATTACACCAACGCCTCGCGTACGCTGATGTTCAACATCCACAGCCTGCAGTGGGACGAAAAGCTGCTGGAAATCCTCGGCATCCCACGCCAGATGCTGCCCGAGGTGCGTCCGTCTTCCGAAGTCTATGGCCACACCAAGAGCGGCATCGCCATCGCCGGTATCGCCGGTGACCAGCAGTCCGCGCTGTTCGGTCAGATGTGTGTGGAACCCGGCCAGGCCAAGAATACCTATGGCACCGGCTGCTTCCTGCTGATGAACACCGGCAACAAGGCGGTCAACTCGTCCCACGGCCTGCTCACCACCATTGCCTGCGGCCCGCGTGGCGAAGTGGCCTATGCCCTGGAAGGCGCGGTGTTCAATGGCGGCTCAACCGTGCAATGGCTGCGCGACGAACTGAAGATCGTCAACGACGCCCTCGACACCGAGTACTTCGCGAGCAAGGTCAAGGACAGCAACGGCGTCTATCTGGTACCTGCCTTCACCGGCCTCGGCGCCCCTTACTGGGACCCGTACGCCCGTGGCGCGCTGTTCGGCCTGACCCGTGGGGTCAAGGTCGACCACATCATCCGCGCCGCGCTGGAGTCGATCGCCTACCAGACCCGCGACGTGCTCGACGCCATGCAACAGGACTGCGGCCAACGCCTGTCCGAATTGCGCGTCGACGGTGGCGCGGTGGCCAACAACTTCCTCATGCAGTTCCAGGCCGATATCCTCGGCACATGCGTCGAACGCCCGCAAATGCGCGAAACTACAGCGCTGGGTGCTGCCTACCTCGCGGGCCTGGCCTGTGGTTTCTGGAGTGGCCTGGACGAGCTGCGCGACAAGGCGATCATCGAGCGCGAATTCAGCCCGCAGCTGGACGAAACGCAAAAAGAGAAGCTGTATGCCGGCTGGCGCAAAGCGGTCGACCGTACCCGTGACTGGGAAGATCACGACGCTTGATACATAGGCAGGGGCCGCCTGGCGGCCCCATCGTCTACTGGCCGTCATCCGCTTCCTGCGGCATCATTGCAGAATTTGTCCGGCAGCCCATAAGGACCGCCCATGAATCTGCCCCCACGCCAACAACAAATCCTCGAGCTGGTGCGCGAACGCGGCTACGTCAGCATCGAAGAAATGGCGCAGTTGTTCATCGTCACCCCGCAAACCATTCGCCGCGACATCAACCAGCTCGCCGAACTCAACCTGTTACGCCGCTACCACGGCGGCGCGGCCTATGACTCGAGCATCGAGAACACCGCCTATGCCATGCGCGCCGACCAGATGCGCGACGAAAAGCAACGCATCGCCGATGCCGTAGCGCGGCAGATCCCCGACCATGCCTCGCTGTTCATCAACATCGGCACCACTACCGAATCCATCGCCCGGGCTTTGCTCAACCACAGCCACCTCAAGGTGATCACCAACAACCTGCACGTGGCCGCAATTCTCGCTGCCAAGGATGATTTCGAAGTGTTGGTAGCCGGTGGCACGGTGCGCCGCGATGGGGGTGTGGTCGGCCAGGCGAGTGTCGACTTCATCAGCCAATTCAAGGTCGACTTTGCCCTGGTCGGTATCAGCGGCATCGATGAAGATGGCAGCCTGTTGGACTTCGACTACCAGGAAGTACGGGTATCCCAGGCCATCATTACCAACGCGCGCCAAGTCATTCTGGCTGCCGACTCCAGCAAGTTCGGGCGTAATGCCATGGTGCGCCTGGGTTCGATCAGCCTGGTCGACTGCCTGGTGACCGACCAGCCGCCCACGCCTGCTCTGCATCAATTGCTCAACCAGTACAAGATTCGGCTGGACGTGGTCTAAGTCGCAGACGGGCCGTTCAAGCGGCCCCGATATTTTCGAAATTGTTCACTTTGTTGCCATATGATCAGTTTTTTCTATGAAGACTGACTGGCGACTGGCTTTCTGTTGCGTTAGTATTTTCGAAAACGAACATCAATGTTCATATTCGATGTGAACAGCCCCAGGAGGCCTTGCCCGTGTCCCAGTCCGTTTCGTCCCAGCCACCACTCGCCGACTGCTATGACCTCGCCGTGATCGGCGGTGGCATCAATGGCGTGGGCATTGCTGCCGACGCCGCCGGGCGTGGGCTTAAAGTGTTCCTGTGTGAAAAGGACGACCTTGCACAACACACCTCGTCGGCCAGCAGCAAGCTGATCCACGGTGGCCTGCGCTACCTGGAGCACTATGAATTCCGCCTGGTGCGCGAGGCGTTGGCCGAGCGCGAGGTACTGCTGGCCAAGGCGCCGCATATCGTCAAGCCAATGCGCTTCGTGCTCCCGCATCGGCCGCACCTGCGCCCGGCCTGGATGATCCGTGCCGGCCTGTTCCTCTACGACCACCTGGGCAAGCGCAAGCGCCTGGGCGCCTCGCGCAGCCTGCGCTTTGGCCCGGGCTACCCGCTCAAACCGGCCATTACACGCGGCTTCGAATATGCCGACTGCGCCGTCGATGACGCCCGCCTGGTAGTACTCAACGCCATGGCCGCCCGCGAACACGGTGCTGACATTCTCACCCGCACCCGCTGCTTGCGTGCCGAACGAGTCGACGGCCTCTGGCAGGTCGACTTGCAACACGCCGATGGCAGCCTGCAGAGCATCCGTGCGCGCGCGCTCGTCAACGCCGCCGGGCCGTGGGTCGCCAGCTTCATCAAGGACGACCTCAAGCTCGACGCGCCGTACGGCATTCGCCTGATCCAGGGCAGCCACCTGATCGTGCCGCGCCTGTACGAAGGCGACCACGCCTATATCCTGCAGAACGAAGACCAACGCATCGTCTTTTGCATCCCGTATCTGGACCGTTTCACCCTGATCGGCACCACTGACCGCGAGTACAGCGGCGACCCGGCCAAGGTGGCGATTACCGAGCAAGAGACCGACTACCTGCTAAAGGTGGTCAACGCGCACTTCAATCATCAGCTGAGCCGCGGCGATATCCTGCACACCTACTCTGGCGTGCGGCCGCTGTGCAACGACGAGTCGGACAACCCGTCCGCGGTCACGCGTGACTACACCCTCGCGCTGTCCGCCGCACAAGGCGAGGCGCCGTTGCTGTCGGTGTTTGGCGGCAAACTGACCACGTACCGCAAGCTTGCCGAGTCGGCCATGGCAGAGCTCAAGCCGTTCTTCACCCAGATGGGCCAAAGCTGGACAGCCCACGCAGCGCTGCCCGGCGCTGAAGGCATGAGTACGCCCCAGGCACTGGTCGAAGAACTGCTCT
Source organism: Pseudomonas sp. NPDC012596 (assembly GCF_042902325.1). Classification (NCBI taxonomy): domain Bacteria; kingdom Pseudomonadati; phylum Pseudomonadota; class Gammaproteobacteria; order Pseudomonadales; family Pseudomonadaceae; genus Pseudomonas; species Pseudomonas sp. NPDC012596. The sequence continues at coordinate 15,267 of NZ_JBIBEB010000005.1, forward strand.
CACGGCATCAGTGGCTGGCCCCGGACATCGCCAAGCGCTGGGCCGTAACCTACGGCAGCCGCACCTGGCAACTGCTCGAAGGGGTAACCGGCCCGGACGATCTGGGCCAGGCGATTGGCGGTGGCCTGTTCACCCGGGAAGTGGATTACCTGCGCGAAATCGAATGGGCCGTCAGCACCCAGGATATCCTCTGGCGCAGGACCAAACTGGGGCTATTTACCAGTGCAAGCGAACAGCGCGCGCTGGCCGATTACCTGGCTCAGCGTGACGCCCGCAGCAACGCTGCCTGAACCTTGCGCGGCGACCGCCTGGCGGTCGCCCGCGCTCACCCCTCCCGCTCGTATGCCTCCTTTGCCAACTCCAGGTAAAGAGCGCGTTCTTCGCCATTAAGCGCTTCCATCAAGGCTGCGGCGTGCTCGATGTACTGTTGTTCGCCCGTCTCCCCAGCCTGGCGCTCATAGGCCTCCAGCTGTTCATGAAACGGCGCAGCCAGGGCTTCGAAGCGCTCGGGGTAGCGATTGCGCACATAGCCTTGCCAGAACTCTCGTTGCGCCAGTGCCTGGCTCAGCACGTCGGTGTTCTCGCCGGCGAGGACAGTTGTGCCCGCACGCGTAATCTGCGTGGAACTCACACCGCTGTGCTCGATGTAATTCATGTGCCGCGGTTGGGCCGGCAGGCCGAGCCTGTCAGCCAGATAAACCCGGTAGGCCAGGTAAACCTCGATGTCATCCACGGCGGCGTAGGGGTTCTGGCGCATTTCCTGGATATGCCGAGCGGCAATGCTGTCCACCTCATCTAGGCGATAAAGCGAGCGCCCCAGCCTCAGCAATGTCGCTTCGGCCCGCCTGCCCCCTTCCCCTGCCGCATGCAAGGCAATATGGGCTCTGACTTCCAGTTGGCTGAGGATCAGCAACAGGCGGTCTTCACAGGTTCTGCGGCCCTGCGTCTGCCAGAACACCGCTTCGCGCACATCGGTGTTATCCGCGCACAGTTCGAGGATGCGCCATACCCTGGCGCGGTAGTAGCGCGAGTGATCGAGGAAGTCATCTGATCGTGCAAAATCCGCTAGAAAGCGAAACAGGTCCGTCGACTGCGACTCCTGGGACAACTGCGTCCAGATCTGCGTGCGCTGGGAGCGCATGGCATCGTCGGCGGCGCCCATCCATCGTTCCAGCAAGGTGCTGTCGGCAACAGCGTGGCGATAGGAGTCGTTGCGGTGGGTGGCCGCAACAGTGCTACTGCGGGCCACCAGTGCTTCACTGGCTTCGTCCAAGGGGTTGTCATGTACTGAGAGCCGCTGCAGGCGATTGCGCAGGCTGCGCAAATCCCCGTTCAGCTGGCGTATCTGGTTCTCGCGAACATCCACCAAGCCTCTCCAGGGCATCTGCGCCTCCTCTGGCAAGGCCTCCAGGCCGGTTGCACGCAGCGACACCTCGCGTAAATGAGGCAACCCAGCCAACTCGGGAACCTGGCCCAGCGGGTTATAGTTCATATCCAGTCGCTGAAGCATCGAAAGGCTTGCCAACCTTTGGTTGCCTGCAGCATCAACGGTAATCCGGTTACCCGCCAGTCGCAGCGAACGCAACTCGGTCAAACGCTCCAGGCCTACCGGCAAGGTGGTCAACTGATTGTCCCGCAAGTCCAGCTCGCGCAGGTGGGAGAACCTACGCAAAAAGTCTTCATCAATCTGCTCAAGGCTCATGTTGCGCAAGGTCAAGCGCCGAACATGGCCGAACTCGATGCCGGCCGGCAAGGTCGGCAAACTGCCCACCTGTTCGCCATCGATATGCACCACGAAGTCGTCACCGGCAATGCCAGCAGTCTTGCGCCGCCAAGCGCGGCGGATCTGGTTGGCCACGCGTCGCCGCCTGAGCCCATCCACGAAGCTCACACGCTGCCCCTGCCAGGTATCCAGCGCCCCACGCAGGTTTTCCAGCTGCTGCTGGAGACTGCTCAAGTGCTCCCAGAGCCCGATACGACGACGCGTCAGTTCGCGCAGGTAAGCGTCCAGCTGTGCGTCGGTCAAGGTCGGAAAGATGTCATGGATGCCGCGGCGAATCGCCTGGCGACTGCTCTCGCCGCCGCCACTCAATGCGTAGCCGCTGCGGCCGTCGGCCATTCGCTGCGGCGGTCGATAGCGCTCTGCGATAGGCTGCAAGCCCATTGATCTCGCGGTTTTTTCACGATCGACGCTGGCGTGTCGAGAGAGCCTTTGGCCAAGTTCAGTGGCCGTCAGTTGCGGACCGCCAAGCGCCACCTTCTGAGCGTCCTCAACGGTGAGCAGCAAACAGGGCAACAAGCCCGTGGCTGGGCCTGCAGGGGTGGGTTCACCCAAGTGATACCCCTGCTGAGTCTGGATGATGCTTGTGATTTGCGATGCGTCGTCGGCGCCCTTCGACGCCAGCAGACGACCGCCCGACTCCCCAAGGCGCAACTCAATCCGCACCGACGGCGGCCATGGCGCCAGTTCATCGATCAGTTCCAAAGCCAGGCGCTGGGTATCGGTATTGACCGCACCTTCGTACTCGAACCCCATCAGTGCGCGATCCAGCCGACTCTCGCGCAAGAACCAGCGTGCACGCTCGGCCATGGCCATTGGTACACGGCCACTGGCCAGCAGCGCCTCTATTTGCTCACCGCTTGCATGTTCGAGGATTTCTTCGGTGCCACGCACGGACAAGCCTGGGAATGCCCTGAGCAGTACGGCCCCGGCCGCAGAGGGCGTACCTTGCCAAGTCGCCAGCTCTCGTTCGAACGCGTCGCCACGCAGCAGCGGATTAACTGCATGGCATTCATAGCGTGCGTGGGCATCGAACAGCCGTGCAGGGGCTGGCAGCTCTTGCAGGTGCAGATGGCGCAGTTGATCGTGGTCGAGCCCGGTAATGCGAAGAAGCGTTTCCGCGGTCTGGTCGGAAGCTTGCGCGAAGTCCCCGCCAAATCTGCGCAGCAGCGGGCCGCCGCCATCGAGGTGATGGGCCGAGACCTGCCAGGCCGCCAACCTGGAGCGGCCTTCGCCCTCGTGCAAGGGCGTGAGCGCATCGACAAACGGCACCCGCTCGAGCACCCGGCCCACCCCCGCGACCCCGACACCCACCAGGGCTCCGACAGCAACGTTCTCGGCCACGCCAAACAGGTGGTCCAGTGCCCCTTGGCGGTCGCCAATCTGCCAATCGGCATAGCCTCTGTAGACTTCGCTGACCACGTCCACCGCAGCCACGGCGAACATCACCTCTCCTAGAACCGGAATGAACAGTGCAGCCAGGTTGAGCGCATCGAGCCCCGCGCTCTTGAGCGCTTCCAGCCGCTGATGGCGTTCGATGGCGGTTTCGTCAGCAGTGGGTACCGCAAGAATTCTTGCATCATCAAGCATCTTGTCCACCTGCAAGCCACGCAAATAGGCGAACAGCGGCGTTTCGATGGCGAAGTTGCGCCCATCCAGAACAGCTGGCGCTCGCACGCTGCTGGCTTCGATCAGGCGCTCCAGGGTGGCGGTGAAGGTCGCCCGATCACGCTCACTGATGAAACGACTGAAAAAGGATCGGTAGTGAGGCGCGCGGAGCTTTTTGGCCAACGACAGATAGAGGGCGTCCCACGAGGCGTGTTTGGCCACCGGGCGATGCGGGTCCTGCGGTACCCAGCAGATGATCCCCTCCAGCGGCCCCTCGGCGCTCTCGCGCAGCTCCAGGGTGACGAGCCCATGGATACGTTTGCCCAACAGGAACAACTGGCGAGGTGTGACGATACCGGGCACCGCCGGCACGATGGGTTTGCTTGCAATGACAGACAACAAGCGCAGGTAGTCGCCTTCGTCCAACTCGGCCTTGATCCTTGCCATGCGCACCGCGACGTCCAGCTTGGCACGCAGACTCTCTTCCAGCATGCGCTCCACCGCCACACGAGCGAAATCCTTCGGCGCCGTAGGCCTGCTCTTCGGAAACAGTTGCGCACGCAGCAGCTGCTGATACTGCCCACCGATATCCAGCGTTCTGCAGCACCGGGCAAACGCCTCGAACGCCATTGGCAGTCGCACCTTGTCAGCGTCTTGCAGATACGCTCGCCGATGCAGTGACGGCGAGGTCTCACTCTCGTGAAAGTTGTGCAGTGCTGCTGTCAGCAAGGGTTGCACGCTGTGCAGGGTTCTCCAGGGCGTATGCAGGCGCGGCGCGGCGCTGGGCATCGGCACATCTTGCTCGATGCACACCTGCATGGTGCGCACATTGACATCGGCCAGCCCCCCGTCACGCAATGCCTGCTCCAGCAGCGGCGTGGCAAATGCCTCCAGGCTGGGAATGCCTGCCAAGGCGTTTCTTACATTTTCCGCAGCAGCCTGCTGATGACGCAGCGCCCTGTGCAATGTCAGAAGAAGGTCGACATTGGCGCCTTTCAACCAATCTGCAAGCTGGCGGGCAATGAAGGCATCGACGGAATCGGAAGGGATGGGAATGACGGACACGATATGAGCTCCTGATGATGAGGCAGCAAGCTCAACATTTGCCGTTCATGCCAAGGTGTTACTTAAAGCTGACGCACAGGGCTACCGGGCAGACCTCATTCGGATTGCCGAACGAGAAAAACCCACGCATTCGGTGTTCCGACCACGGATCAAACTTCAAAAACCTTCATATAGGGTTCATGCCCAGGCTTTGCGGGGGGTTATGATCATTGGCAGAGCTTGGCACGAGTCATGCTCTACACTTGGAAGCCGAATGCACACCGCTTCATGCTGTATTCGTTGAACGAAAGAGTCCGCCAACGGCTCCATAAAAAAAACAAACACGTCGAGGAAAATTTGATGCGTATCGTTCGTCAATTGCTGGGCGCCGCCATCGCGGCTGCAGTCATCGCTTCGCCCGCCATGGCCGAAGAGCTGACCGGCACCCTGAAGAAGATCAAGGATTCGGGCACCATCACCCTGGGCCACCGCGACTCCTCCATTCCGTTTTCCTACCTGGCAGGCAAGCCGGAACCCGTGGGCTACTCCCACGATATCCAGCTGGCCGTGGTCGACGCCCTGAAGAAGCAACTGGGCACCGACATCAAGGTCAAGTACAACCTCGTCACCTCCCAGACCCGCATCCCGCTGGTGCAGAACGGCACCGTGGACCTTGAGTGCGGCTCCACCACCAACAACGTCGAGCGCCAGCAGCAGGTCGGCTTCTCCGTCGGTATCTTCGAAGTCGGCACGCGCCTGCTGACCAAGGTCAAAGATGGTCAGCCATCGTATAAAGACTTCCCGGACCTGGCCGGCAAGAACGTGGTGACCACCGCGGGTACTACCTCCGAGCGTATCCTCAAGGCGATGAACGCCGACAAGCAGATGAAGATGAACGTGATTTCCGCCAAGGACCACGGAGAAGCCTTCAACATGCTCGAAAGCGGCCGCGCCGTGGCCTTCATGATGGACGACGCCCTGCTGGCCGGTGAAATGGCCAAGGCGCGCAAGCCAGCGGACTGGGTCATCACCGGCACCCCTCAGTCGTACGAAATCTACGGCTGCATGGTGCGTAAGGAAGACGCTGCATTCAAGAAAGCGGTCGACGAAGCCATCATCGCCTACTTCAAGTCGGGCGAGGTCAACAAGAGCTACGACAAGTGGTTCATGCAGCCCATTCCACCTAAAGGCCTGAACCTGCAGTTCCAGATGAGCGATGAGCTGAAAAAACTGATCGCCGAGCCGACCGACAAGGCCGCGGACGAGAAGAAGTCCTGATCCTCAGATAGTGGCCTGGTGCGCAAGCGCACGAATCAATTCTACAGGCCACTCATTAGTGTCTAACCTTTCATCCGAGGGCGCATGCCGCCCTTGGATGCTCGAAGGTGCCCGTGAAACAACCGTCTGAGGGGAAATCCCGATGAATTACAACTGGGACTGGGGCGTGTTCTTCAAGTCCACCGGCGTGGGCAGCGAAACCTATCTGGACTGGTATATCACCGGCCTGGGCTGGACCATCGCCATCGCCATCACCGCCTGGATCATCGCGCTGCTGCTGGGGTCTGTCCTCGGGGTCATGCGTACCGTGCCCAACCGCTTGGTATCTGGCATCGCCACCGCTTACGTGGAGCTGTTCCGCAACGTGCCACTGCTGGTGCAGCTGTTCATCTGGTACTTCCTGGTACCCGACCTGCTGCCCGAAGGCCTGCAGGAATGGTTCAAGCAGGACCTCAACCCGACCACGTCGGCGTTGATCAGCGTGATCGTCTGCCTTGGCCTGTTCACCGCCGCCCGCGTCTGCGAACAGGTGCGCACTGGTATCCAGGCGCTGCCCAGGGGCCAGGAAGCCGCCGCACGTGCCATGGGCTTCAGCCTGCCGCAGATCTACAACAATGTGCTGCTGCCGCAGGCCTACCGGATCATCATCCCGCCGCTCACGTCGGAGTTTCTCAACGTCTTCAAGAATTCCTCGGTGGCGTCGTTGATCGGCCTGATGGAGCTGCTGGCGCAGACCAAACAGACCGCAGAATTTTCCGCCAACCTGTTCGAGGCGTTCACCCTGGCCACGCTCATCTACTTCACCCTGAACATGGGGCTGATGCTGCTCATGCGCGTGGTCGAGAAGAAAGTCGCGGTGCCGGGCCTGATTTCCGTGGGGGGCAAGTAAATGGAAATGGATTTCAGCGAAATCATCCCCGCCCTGCCCGCCCTCTGGGAAGGCATGGTAATGACCCTGAAGCTGATGGTCATGGGAGTGATCGGCGGTATCGCGCTGGGCACCATCCTGGCATTGATGCGCCTGTCGTCGAGCAAGCTGCTGTCGCGGGTAGCTGGCGCTTACGTCAACTATTTCCGCTCGATCCCGCTGCTGCTGGTGATCACCTGGTTTTACCTGGCGGTACCGTTCGTGCTGCGCTGGATCACCGGCGAAGACACCCCGGTGGGTGCCTTCACCTCTTGCGTGGTCGCCTTCATGATGTTCGAGGCGGCGTACTTCTGCGAGATCGTCCGTGCCGGCGTGCAGTCGATTTCCAAAGGGCAGATGGGCGCGGCGCAAGCGCTGGGCATGAACTACGCGCAGACCATGCGCCTGATCATCCTGCCCCAGGCCTTCCGCAAGATGACCCCGCTGCTGTTGCAGCAGAGCATCATCCTGTTCCAGGACACCTCGCTGGTATACACCGTGGGCCTGGTGGACTTCCTCAACTCGGCACGCTCCAACGGCGACATCATCGGGCGCTCCCATGAGTTCCTGATCTTCGCCGGGGTCGTCTACTTCCTCATCAGCTTCTCCGCTTCGTGGCTGGTCAAGCGCCTGCAAAAAAGGATCACCGTATGATTTCCATCAAGAACGTCAACAAGTGGTACGGCGACTTCCAGGTACTGACCGACTGCAGCACCGACGTCAAGAAGGGTGAAGTGGTAGTGGTGTGCGGCCCTTCGGGCTCGGGCAAGTCCACCCTGATCAAGTGCGTCAATGCGCTGGAGCCGTTCCAGAAGGGCGACGTCGTGGTCGATGGCACCTCGATTGCCGACCCGAAAACCAACCTGCCCAAGCTGCGTTCGCGGGTGGGCATGGTGTTTCAGCACTTCGAGCTGTTCCCGCACCTGACCATTACCGAAAACCTGACCATCGCCCAGCGCAAGGTGCTGGGCCGCAGTGAGGCGCAAGCCACCCAGAAAGGCCTGGCCCTGCTCGAGCGTGTCGGCCTCAGCGCGCACGCCAAGAAACACCCCGGCCAGCTTTCCGGTGGCCAGCAGCAGCGTGTGGCAATCGCCCGCGCGCTGGCAATGGACCCGATCGTCATGCTGTTCGACGAGCCCACCTCGGCGCTGGACCCGGAAATGGTCAGCGAAGTACTGGACGTGATGGTGCAGCTGGCCCACGAAGGCATGACCATGATGTGCGTGACCCACGAAATGGGCTTTGCCCGCAAGGTTGCCAACCGGGTTATCTTCATGGACAAAGGCAGCATCATCGAAGACTGCACCAAGGAAGAGTTCTTCGGTGACCAGAGTGCCCGCGACCAGCGCACCCAGCACTTCCTCAGCAAGATCCTGCAACACTAAGCCGGCCACAGTTTCCGCTGCCCCGGGTTGCTCCGGGCAGCGGATGCTGGTCGTGACAAGGCCACTGTGATGAAATGCGACCCCTCGCTACTTCTCCCTGCCAAGCCTGCCGTGAAATCCCGCCTGATCCGCCAATTGTTGCTACCGCCCCTGGTCATCCTGTTGATGGTCGGTTTGGGCCTGGCTGGTTATCTGATCAGCGAAAGCAACGGCATCCGCGCCCTCAGCGAAAACGGCGAACGCCAGCTGGAGCTGCACGCACGCACGGTCGAAAGCGAAATCAGCAAGTACACCTACTTGCCGAGCCTGCTGGAGCTGGAAGACAGCGTGTCGCTGTTGCTCACCAACCCTGATGGCGCCAACCGGCAGACCGTCAACGAATACCTCGAAGGCCTCAACCGCCGCAGCCGCAGCCGGGCGATCTTCGTCCTCGATACCAATGGCCGGGTGCAGGCCACCAGCAACTGGCGCGATGCCGACTCGTTCCTCGGTGAAGACCTGTCATTCCGTGCCTACTTCCAGACCGCCGTGCGTGGCGAACCGGGCCGCTTCTACGGCATCGGCAGCACCACCGGCGAAGCCGGCTACTACCTGGCCCATGGCCTGGAAGAACATGGCAAGATCATTGGCGTGGCGGTGATCAAAGTGCGCCTCGACACCCTTGAGGAGCGCTGGCAGCGCGCCCGCCTGGAAGCCTTCGTCAGCGACGAAAACGGCATCATCATCCTCTCCAGCGACCCTGCGCGGCGCTTGAAATCGGTACGCCCGCTGACGCCGCAAATCAAGGAGCGGCTGGCGCGTAGCCTGCAATATTACTGGTGGCCACTGAACGAGCTGCAGCCGCTGGCCCGCGAGACGCTGGCCGATGGCGTGGAGAAATTGACCTTCCCGGCCAACAGCGAAACCGCCCACGGCAAACCCCATGAGGTTGCGTACCTGGCGCAAACCCGGCGCCTGGTGGATACCCCCTGGCATTTCACCCTGCTCACCCCTTTGCAGGACTTGCGCCGCGAATCAATGGTGCAAGGCATTCTGGTCGGCGTGGCGTTCGCCCTGCTGGCCATACTTGGCATCGCCTGGAACGAGCGGCGCAAGGTGATCGCCACCCGCCTGGCCGCGCGCGAGGCGCTGGAAGAAGCCAACAGCCAGCTGGAGCGGCGCATCGCCGACCGCACCGCCGACCTGCGCGCCAGCAACGAACGGCTCAAGGGCCAGATTCGCGAGCGCCGCCACGCCGAACAGACACTGCGCCATGCCCAGGACGAGCTGGTACAGGCCGGCAAGCTGGCGGCCATCGGGCAGATGTCCACCAGCATTGCCCACGAGCTCAACCAACCGCTGGCGGCGCTGCGCACCTTGTCCGGCAATACCGTGCGTTTCCTCGAGCGCGGCGCGCTGGAAACCGCCAGCACCAACCTGCGCACCATGAACGACCTGATCGACCGCATGGGCCGCATCACCGCCAGCCTGCGCTCGTTCGCCCGGCGTGGCGACGACCGCGGCCAGGCCTCGCTGGCCAAGGCTGTCGAGGCCACCTTGCAGGTGTTGGCCAACCGCATCAGTGGTTGCCACCTGAAGCTGCACAGCCAGTTCGACGACCAGCAACTGGCCATCGACCAGACCCGCCTGGAGCAGATTCTGGTCAACCTGATGGGCAACGCCCTCGATGCCATGGCCACCCAGCCGCTGCCTGAGCTGTGGCTGGAAGGCGAGCTGCAAGGCGACAAATACCGCCTGCGGGTGCGCGACAATGGCCACGGCATCGATGCCGAAGCGCGCAAGCACCTGTTCGAACCGTTCTTCACCACCAAGCCGGGCGAACATGGCCTGGGCCTGGGCCTGACCCTGTCGGCGAGCCTTGCCGCCGCAGCCAAAGGCAGCCTCAACGTCGAACACCCAGCCAGCGGCGGAACGGCCTTCGTCCTCGCTCTGCCGCTGGTCTCCCCCCCTAACGAATCGGCAGAGCAACCATGAACCAAGCGCCTCTTACCGTCCTGATCGTCGAAGACGACCCGCATGTGCTGCTCGGTTGCCAGCAGGCGCTGGCCCTGGAAGACATCGCCTGCGAAGGTGTGGGCAGCGCCGAGCAGGCGCTGGAACGTATCGGTGATGACTTCGCCGGTATCGTCGTCAGCGACATCCGCCTGCCGGGCATCGACGGCCTCGAATTGCTCAACCGCCTCAAGGCGCGCGACCGCAGCCTGCCGGTGGTGCTGATCACAGGTCACGGTGATATCGACATGGCGGTGGGTGCCATGCGCAACGGCGCCTACGACTTCATGGAAAAGCCCTTCTCGCCAGAGCGCCTGGTCGATGTGGTGCGGCGCGCCCTCGAACAGCGCGGGTTGTCGCGTGAGGTGCTGGCCCTGCGCCGCCAGCTCGCCGAGCAGAGCAGCCTGGAGGGCCGCATCATTGGCCGCTCGCCAGCCATGGAACAGCTGCGTGAACTGATCGCCAACGTCGCCGACACCTCGGCCAACGTGCTGATCGAAGGCGAAACCGGTACAGGCAAAGAGCTGGTTGCCCGCTGCCTGCACGACTTCAGCCGCCGCCAGAGCCAGCCGTTCGTCGCACTGAACTGCGGCGGCCTGCCGGAAAACCTGTTCGAAAGCGAAATTTTCGGCCACGAGGCGAATGCCTTCACCGGTGCGGGCAAGCGCCGCATCGGCAAGATCGAGCACGCCAATGGCGGCACATTGTTCCTCGATGAAGTCGAGAGCATGCCGATCAACCTGCAGATCAAACTGCTGCGGGTATTGCAGGAGCGTACCTTGGAGCGCCTGGGCTCGAACCAGAGCATTGCGGTGGATTGCCGGGTGATTGCCGCCACCAAGGCTGACCTCGATGCCCTTGGCCAGAGCGGGCAGTTCCGCAGCGACCTGTACTACCGCCTGAACGTCGTGACCCTGGAACTGCCACCGCTGCGCGAGCGCCGCGAGGATATTCTGCAGTTGTTCGAGCACTTCCTGCAGCAGTCGGCGCTACGCTTCGATCGCGAAGCGCCGACCCTGGACAGCCAAACCCTGTCGCGCCTGATGGCCCACGACTGGCCAGGCAACGTGCGTGAACTGCGCAATGTTGCCGAGCGCTATGCCCTGGGCCTGCCGGCTTTCAAGAAAGGCCCTAGCGGCGGTGCCAGCCAAGGCCTGGGGTTCGCCGAGGCGGTTGAAGCGTTCGAGCGCAACCTGCTCAGCGATGCGTTGCAGCGCACGGGTGGCAACCTCAGCCAGGCCAGCCAGGATCTGGGCATGGCCAAGACCACGCTGTTCGACAAGGTGAAGAAGTACGGGCTTGGCTGAAAACAGGTGCCCTCTGCTTCGCGGGTAAAACCGCTAAAAGAGCGACGCTGATATCACAGGCCGGCAATGTGCGTAACGTCCTGGCGATGTGACTGCAGGTAAGGCAACACCGCCCCCAGCAACGGCGCCTTGAACGGCTCCTGGAAGCGGTGCGCCAACCCCGGTATCAGCCGCAACTGGCTGCCCTGGATATGAGCCGCCAGGTGCACACCATGCATCACCGGCAACAATGGATCGGCCGTGCCATGCACCACCAGGGTCGGTACGCGCAATGCGTTCAGCAACGCCACCCGGCTAGGTTCGGCGAGAATCGCCATGATCTGGCGCTTCGCGCCCTCGGGGTTGAACGCCCGGTCGTAAGCCACCGCAGCCTGCTCCAACAGCGCAGCCCGGTCATCGCGCACCTGCGGGCTACCCAGCGCCGCCAGCAGGTCGGCCTGCTGTTCGATCGCCACCTCGCGATTGGGCGCACTGCGCCGGGCCAGCAGCTGCACCAGTGCAGGGTCCGGCGCGGGCAGGCCTGCTGCGCCGGAGCTGGACATCACCAGGGTCAGGCTGCGCACCCGCTCCGGTGCCATCGCTGCCAGGTGTTGGGCGATCATTCCACCCATGCTCACACCCAGTACATGGAACTGGCGTATGCCCAATGCATCCATCAGGCGCAGCCCATCACCCGCCATGTCGGTCAACGTATAAGGTGCGGCAACTGGCAACCCAAGCTTGTAGCGCAGCAGCTCGACGGTCAGGTTGGCCGAAGGGGGCAGCTGGTTCCAGCGCGACAGGCCGACATCGCGATTGTCGTAGCGAAGCACCCGAAAGCCCTGGCGGCACAACGCCTCGACCACATCGTCCGGCCAGTGGATCAATTGCCCACCCAGCCCCATCACCAGCAATAACGCCGGGTCACGGGGCGCACCGACGCTCTGGTAAACAAGGCTCAGGTCACCCAGTTCGGCCCGTTGAACCGCTACGTGAGCATCACAGCGCTGATCGGCAAAGCTCGCCGGAACGCTGACCATAAAGAACAAAAACAGCAGTAAAGCCCGCATGAAAGAAACACCAGAATGCAGATCCCCAGTAGAGCGCGAGTCTGATGAATTTAATTCAGCCGCGCTGCCACAGTTCGGTGACAGTTTGATGAACCCTGCCAAGCGGTGCGGCCGAAGGTCCAGTCGACAGCACGCCCAACATGAGGGAAACTCAACTCATTCCTTGTTAACTCAAATTTTTCTCTCGGAGCCTGCCGTGCTGGAGATGCGCCACCTGAAAACCCTTCACGCCCTGCGCGAGGCCGACAGCCTGGTGGAGGCCGCTGAGCGCCTGCACCTGACCCAATCGGCGCTGTCGCACCAGTTCAAGGAGCTGGAAGAGCGCCTGGGCCTGCCGCTATTCGTGCGCAAGACCAAGCCGATCCGCTTCACCAGCGCCGGCCTGCGCCTGCTGCAGCTGGCCGATGCCACCCTGCCGCTGCTGCGCGGCGCCGAGCGTGATATCGCCCGCCTGGCCGGCGGTACAGCGGGGCGGCTGCACATGGCCATCGAATGCCATAGCTGCTTCCAGTGGCTGATGCCAACCATCGACCAGTTCCGCGATGCCTGGCCTGAAGTCGAGCTGGACCTGGCCTCGGGGTTTGCCTTCGCCCCTCTGCCTGCCTTGGCCCGCGGCGACCTGGACCTGGTGGTGACTTCCGATCCGCTGGACCTGCCCAGCATCACCTATGTGCCACTGTTCACCTACGAAGCCATGATTGCCGTGGCCAACCAGCACCCGCTCGCCAGCAAGCCGTTCATCGTGCCCCAGGACCTGCTCGACCAGACCCTCATCACCTACCCGGTGGAACGCGACCGCCTGGACATCTTCACCCGCTTCCTGGAGCCGGCCGACATCGAGCCGGCCGCCGTGCGCACCTCGGAGCTGACAGTGATGATGATGCAGCTGGTAGCCAGCGGGCGCGGGGTATGCGGGATGCCGCATTGGGCGCTGCACGAATACAGCTCGCGCGGCTACGTCAAAGGCAAGCGCCTGGGCGAGAAAGGCCTGTTTGCCACGCTTTATGCGGCGGTGCGCACCGACATGCTTGATGCGCCGTACATGCGCGACTTCCTGCTGACCGCCAAGGACACGTCGTTCGCCACCCTCGATGGGGTCAGCGCGGTACGCTGACGGCCTGGCGGTACAACGGCAGTATCAGGTCGCGGGTCAGCGGCGCCAGCGCCACTGCCAGCGCCTGGTCTGCAGCCACCCAGACCACCTCTTCGATTTCTGCTGCCGGCACCACGGCCTCGGCAGTGTCGACGCGAAAAAGCTCAGCGTGCACTTCAAAGCCCGGCTCGTTGGCAGCCGGTGCGCTGAAGGCGCCCATATGTGCGGCCTGCGCAGGATCGATGCGCAGGCCAAGCTCCTCATGCAGTTCACGCACCAGCGCCTCTACCGGCGACTCGCCCGCATCGATCTTGCCACCCGGCTGCATGAAGGCCTGGGTGCCGCGCTTGCGCACCAGCAGGGTGCGACCTTGAGGGTCGATGAGCAGGGCCGCGGCGATACGGATGATGTTGGGCATGGGTGGGCTCGCTGGAAAATGGCGGAGGGAGGATCCCATGGGCTTGTGGGCCTGACAAGGCAGGCCCTATCGCGGGTAAACCCGCTCCTACAGATTCTTCGCAATCCCTGTAGGAGCGGGTTTACCCGCGATAGGGCCTGCGCAGACAGAAAAATCTCACAGACGAACGGCCCCTTGCCAAGCCGCCGCCGAGCCGCCATAACCATGACATGAACCTGCCCGCCCATCAGCACCCGGTGCTGGAGCTGTTCCACCCCGCCGTCGGCACCTGGTTCCGTCGCCATTTCGCCACGGTCACCGACGCCCAGGCCCGTGCCTGGCCATTGATCCACGCCGGGCAGTCGATGCTGCTGGCCGCACCGACCGGCTCGGGCAAGACCTTGAGTGCCTTTCTCGCGGTGCTCGACGAATTGTTCCGCCAAGGCCTCGAACACGGCGGCGAATTGCCCGCGCAAACCCAGGTCGTCTACGTTTCGCCGCTCAAGGCGCTGTCCAACGACATTCGCCTGAACCTGCAGACGCCACTGGAAGGCATCAGCCAGGCGCTCGAAGATCAGGGCCTCAAGGCGCCGCGCATCAGCACCGCGGTGCGTACCGGCGACACGCCTCAGAAAGACCGCGCGGCCATGCGCAAACTGGCGCCGCATATCCTGGTGACCACGCCGGAGTCGCTCTATGTGCTGATGGGCTCGGCCTCGGGCCGCGCCGGCCTGGCCAGCGTGCACACGGTGATCATCGACGAGATCCATGCCCTCGCCGGCAACAAGCGCGGCGCTCACCTGGCGCTGACGCTGGAGCGCCTGCAGGTGCTGTCGGGGCGGCCACTAAGGCGCGTGGGTCTGTCCGCTACCCAGCGCCCGGTCGAGCGCGTGGCGCAGTTTCTGGTCGGCCATCAACGGCCCTGCGCGATCGTCGATATCGGCCATGCCCGCCAGCGCGACCTGGCCCTTGAAGTGCCGCCAGTGCCCTTGGGCGCAGTCATGGCCACGGACGTCTGGAACCTGGTTTACGACCGCCTGGCAACCCTCGCCCGCGAGCACCGCACCACGCTGGTGTTCGTCAACACCCGGCGCCTGGCCGAACGCATCACTCGCCACCTCGGCGACCGCCTGGGCAAGGAGGCCGTGGCCGCGCACCACGGCAGCCTGGCCAAGGAGCTGCGCCTGGACGCCGAGCAACGCCTGAAGCGCGGCCAGTTACAGGTGCTGGTGGCCACTGCGTCACTGGAGTTGGGCATCGATATCGGCGATGTCGACCTGGTCTGCCAGATCGCTTCACCAGGGTCGATTGCCGGCTTCCTGCAGCGGGTCGGCCGCTCCGGCCACCAGGTGGAGGGCATCCCCAAAGGGCGCTTGTTCCCCACCTCGCGCGATGACCTGATCGAATGCACGGCCCTGCTCGACTGCGTGCGCCAGGGCGAACTTGACCGGTTGCATATCCCCAAGGCCCCGCTGGACGTGCTGGCCCAGCAAATCGTCGCCGAAACCAGCAACCAGCCCTGGCAGGAACAGGCGCTGTTCGACTGCCTGCGCCAGGCTACGCCCTATGCCGAACTCGACGTCACCCATTACCAGGCGCTGCTGCGCATGCTCGCCGAGGGCTACAACGGCCGCCTGGGCGTGCGCAGCGCCTACCTGCACCGCGATGCAGTCACCGGCACCTTGCGCGGGCGCCGGGGTAGCCAGCTGACCGCGCTGACCAGTGGCGGCACCATCCCCGAGACCGCCGACTATGCCGTGCTGCTGGAGCCGCAGGCGCTGAACATCGGCAGCGTCAACGAAGACTTTGCGGTGGAGAGCATCGCCGGCGATATTTTCCAGCTGGGCAATGCCTCCTACCGCATCGTGCGGGTCGAACCCGGCCGGGTGCGGGTGGAGGACGCCCATGGCCTGCCGCCGACCATTCCGTTCTGGCTGGGCGAGGCACCGGGGCGCAGTGATGAATTATCCGCTGCGGTGGCCCGCCTGCAGGCACGCATCGATGAACAATTGCGGCTGAGCGGCGGCGATCCCGCCCCCGTGCTGGCGTGGTTGCAAAGCGCTTTAGCGCTGGACCAGGCCTGTGCCAGCCAACTGCTCGACTATCTTGGGCGCACCCGTGAAGTGCTAGGCGCCCTGCCCTCGCAACAGACCTTGATCATGGAGCGTTTTTTCGACGAGTCTGGCGGCACCCAGCTGATCATCCATTCGCCCTATGGCAGCCGCATCAACCGCGCCTGGGGGCTGGCGCTGCGCAAACGCTTCTGCCGCACGTTCAATTTCGAGCTGCAGGCTGCGGCCAGCGAGGACGCCATCGTGTTGTCGCTTTCCACCAGCCACAGCTTCGATCTGGACGAGGTCTGGCGCTACCTGTCCAGCCGCAACGCCGAAGCGACGCTGGTCCAGGCACTGCTCGACGCCCCCTTGTTCGGCGTACGCTGGCGCTGGAATGCGGCGGTAGCGATGGCGCTGCCGCGCTTCGTCGGCGGGCGCAAGGTTGCCCCGCAGATCCAGCGCATGAAGAGCGAAGACCTGATCGCCGCCGTGTTCCCCGACCAGATCGCTTGCCTGGAAAACATCGCCGGGGAACGGCAGATCCCTGATCACCCGCTGGTCGAGCAGACGCTCGACGACTGCCTGCACGAAGCCATGGACAGCGAAGGCTGGCTAGCCCTGCTACGGCGCATGGAAAACGGCGAAGTGCGCCTGCTGTGCCGCGACTTGCCTGCGCCATCGCCTCTGGCCTCGGCCATTCTCAATGCCAGGCCCTACGCCTTCCTCGACGATGCCCCACTGGAAGAACGGCGCACCCAGGCGGTGCTCAACCGGCGCTGGAACGAGGTGCACAGCGGCGATGACTTGGGTGCGCTGGATGCCGACGCCATCAGCGCCGTAGAGGCTGAAGCCTGGCCGCAGCCCGGTGGCACCGACGAGATGCACGAAGCGTTGATGAGCCTCGGCGCCATCAGCCAGCGCGAAGTGCAGGCCAACCCGACCTGGGCGCTGCTGCTCAGGCAGTTGGCCAAGGCCGGCCGGGCGCTGCGCCTGCCCGCTGAACAGTTGTGGCTGGCCCGTGAGCGCGTGAACCTGCTGCAAGCGCTGTATCCCCACGCCCGCCATGAGCCCGACCTGGACATGCTGCCCGGGTTCGATCAGGCCCTCGACCCGGACAGCGCGTTGATCGAGTTGCTGCGCTCGCGCCTGAGCGGCCATGGCCCGCTGACCCTGGCGCAGATCGCCGAACCGCTCGGCAAGCCTGCAGCGGCCGTCGAACAGGCCTTGGCCCGGCTCGAAGCTGAAGGGTACGTGCTGCGTGGCCACTTCAGCCCTGGCCAAACTCAGCCGCAATGGTGCGAACGCCACCTGCTCGCGCGCATCCATCGCTACACGGTGAAGCGCCTGCGCCGGGAAATCGAGCCGGTCAGCCTGCAGGACTTCATGCGCTTTCTGTTCGACTGGCAGCACCTGGCAAATGACGAACGACTTCGCGGGCCGCTGGCGGTAGCCGAAGTGCTCGAGCAGTTGCAAGGCTTCCCGGGCGCCGCTGGCGCCTGGGAGGCGGAGCTGCTGCCAGCGCGGATCAAGGACTACAGCCGGCACTGGCTCGACGATGCCTGCCGCAGCGGGCAGTTTGCCTGGAGCCGGCTGGCAACAACGGTTTCCAGCAATACCTTGGCGAGCACGCCGCTGGTGCTGCTGCCCCGGGAACACTTGGCGCTCTGGCGCAGCCTCGCCCCCCTACCTGCACTGGAGGGGCTGGGCCCGCGTGCCCAACGCGTGCATGAAGTGCTGCAAGCGCATGGCGCACTGTTCTTCGACGAGCTGACACAGGAGGCCCACCTGCTGCCCAGCGAGCTGGAGGCAGCCTTGCAGGAGCTGGTCGGCTCCGGCCTGGTGGGCGCCGACAGTTTCACCGGGCTGCGCAGCCTGATCACCCCGGCGGCGAAACGCACATCGCGCAACAGCAGGCGTGGCCACCCGCCGATGTCCAGCAGCATGGCCCACGCCGGGCGTTGGGCGTTGTTGCGCAGGGGCAGTGCCGCGCTGGATGAAAGCCAGCGCCTGGAACACATCGCCCGCAGCCTGCTGCGTCGTTATGGGGTGATCTGCTGGCGGCTGCTGGAGCGCGAAAGCGATGTACTGCCCGCTTGGCGCGATCTGCTGCGCTGCTATCACCGGCTGGAGGCACGCGGTGAGATTCGGGGTGGGCGCTTCATCGCGGGGTTGGCCGGGGAACAGTTTGCCTTGCCGGAGGCCGTCGGGTTGTTGCGCCAGGTGCGCCGGCGAGCGCTGGACGGCGCGCTGGTGCTGGTCAGTGCCAGCGACCCGCTGAACCTGGTCGGGTCTTTGTTGCCTGGGGCGAAAGTGCCGGCTGTCAGCGGCAACCGCTTGCTGTACCGCGATGGCGTGCCGGTGGCGGTGCGGGTGGCCGGGCGGTACGCGTTCCTGGCGGATGGGCCGGCGCATGAGCAACAAGCGTGGCGGCAGAAGTTGCTGCGCGATACATCGGAGTGAGGCCGCCAGTAGCAGGCAGCCGGCGCGAATGATTTTCGATACCCCGAATTTAATTTTCAGCGTGGCCCAACCGGGCTATGGTCGGGGTTTGCCCCAGGCCCTGAGCCTGACCGCGCCATCGTAAGGACCCCGTATGAGCCTGTCACTTCTCAGTCGCTATGCAGTGTTTGCCGCGTGTGTGTTGTTCACCCTGGCCAGCCTGCCTTTCCTCCACCACGAATGGCTGTGGCCGTTCACCCTGACCACCGCCGTGCTCAGCCTGATCGGCTTGTTTGACCTGCTGCAGCAGCGCCACGCGGTGCGCCGCAACTACCCGATCCTGGGCAACATCCGCTACCTGGTCGAGGGCATCCGCCCGGAAATCCGCCAGTACCTGCTGGAGGCCGACAGCGACGCCCTGC
The DNA here is from genome assembly GCF_042902325.1 of Pseudomonas sp. NPDC012596. Classification (NCBI taxonomy): domain Bacteria; kingdom Pseudomonadati; phylum Pseudomonadota; class Gammaproteobacteria; order Pseudomonadales; family Pseudomonadaceae; genus Pseudomonas; species Pseudomonas sp. NPDC012596. Next base: position 34,022 of record NZ_JBIBEB010000005.1, read on the forward strand.
CCTTCTCCCGGGCGCAACGTTCGCTGGTGTATGCGCGGGCCAAGAACGAAGCCTCGGACAAACCGTTCGGTACCCTGATCGACGTCTACGAGTCCGGTTTCGAATTCATCGGCCACTCCATGCGCCCGGCACCGCTGGCCGACCCTGCGAGCTTTCGCATCATCGTCGGCGGGCCACAGTGCAGCCAGCCGTATTCGGCGTCGATCTTCAACATTTCCGCCATGAGCTTCGGCTCGCTCAGCGCCAATGCCATCCGCGCCCTCAACCAGGGCGCCAAGCTGGGCAACTTCCACCATGACACTGGCGAAGGCAGCATCAGCCCCTACCACCGCGAACACGGCGGCGATCTGGTCTGGGAACTGGGCAGCGGCTACTTCGGTTGCCGCACGGCAGACGGCCGTTTCGACCCCGAGCGCTTTGCCGCCCAGGCGCGCAGCCCACAGGTGCGGATGATCGAGATCAAGATGAGCCAGGGCGCCAAGCCCGGCCACGGCGGCATCCTGCCCAAGCACAAGGTGACCGAGGAAATTGCCGAAACCCGCGGCATCCTCATGGGCGAGGACTGCATTTCGCCGTCGCGCCACAGCGCCTTCTCCACGCCCATCGAGATGATGCAGTTCATCGCCCAGCTGCGCGAGCTGTCCGGCGGCAAACCGGTGGGCTTCAAGTTCTGCCTGGGCCACCCGTGGGAATTCATGGGCATCGCCAAAGCCATGCTGGAAACCGGCATCCTGCCTGACTTCATCGTCGTCGACGGCAAGGAGGGCGGCACCGGCGCGGCGCCGGTGGAGTTCACCGACCATATCGGCGTACCGCTGCGCGAAGGCCTGCTGTTCGTGCACAACACCCTGGTCGGCCTGAACCTGCGCGACAAGATCAAGCTCGGCGCCAGTGGCAAGATCGTCAGTGCCTTCGACATCGCCAGCGTGCTTGCCATCGGCGCCGACTGGGCCAACTCGGCGCGCGGTTTCATGTTCGCCATCGGCTGCATCCAGTCGCAAAGCTGCCACACCAACAAATGCCCGACCGGCGTTGCCACCCAGGACCCGCTGCGCCAGCGTGCGCTGGTGGTGCCGGACAAAGCCCAGCGGGTGCTGAACTTCCACCACAATACCCTGCGCGCGCTGGCAGAGATGCTTGCCGCAGCGGGCCTGGAACATCCGGCGCAGCTGGAAGCCAAGCACCTGGTGCGGCGTGTTTCGGCCACCGAGATCAAGCTGTTCTCGCAGATGCACGTGTTCCTCAAGCCGGGCGAGTTGCTGACGGGCGAAGTGGACGGGCAGTTCTATTCGCGGATGTGGCAACTGGCCCGGGCGGACAGCTTCGAGCCCAACAGCGAAGTGGCAGCCTGAAAACCATGGGGGCCGCTTTGTGCGGCCCCCGTGGCTTCAGATCAGGAGGCGGTGCGGGCTACCGCTTGGTGATCCTTCGGCGCCAGGCGGAAGGTGTAGTACAAGGCCGTCAGCAACACCAGGAACGCCGGGCCGATATACAGCGCCACGCGGGTATCCTCGAAGTACGCCATCAACCCCACCACCAGCACCAGGAAGGCCAGGGCCAGGTAGGAGCTCAGCGGCCACAGCCACATGCGGTATTTCAAGGCCTTGCTCTGGGCGGTAGAGAGCCCGGCGCGGAACTTGATCTGCGCCAGCAGGATCATCACCCAGGTCCAGATCGCCCCGAAGGTGGCTATCGAGGTCACCCAGACGAATACCTTCTCCGGCACCAGGTAATTGGCCAGCACGCCCAGCAGCAAGGCACCGATCGACAGCAGCAGCGCATTGCGCGGTACCCCGCTTTTAGAGGTGCGGGCGAACGTGGCCGGCGCCTGGCCGTTCTGCGCAAGGCTGTAGAGCATGCGGCCGGTGCTGAAGATACCGCCGTTGCAGGACGACAGTGCGGCGGTAATGACGACGAAGTTGATGATGCCGGCGGCAGTCTTGATCCCCAGGCGCTCGAAGGTCATGACGAACGGGCTGCCTTGGCTGCCGATCTCGTTCCACGGGTAGATCGACAGGATCACGAACAGGGCGCCGACGTAGAACAGCAGGATGCGCCAGAACACCGAGCCGATGGCCTGGGGGATGGTTTTCTGCGGGTTGCGCGCTTCGCCGGCGGTGAGGCCGATCATTTCAACGCCCAGGTAGGCGAACATCACCATCTGCAGCGACATCAGCACGCCGGTCACGCCATTGGGCATGAAGCCGCCATTGCCCCACAGGTTGGAGATACCGACCGCAACACCGTCGTTACCAAAGCCGAAGGCGATGATGCCGATGCCTCCCAGGACCATGGCGATGATGGTGACGATCTTGATCAGGGCGAACCAGAACTCGAACTCGCCAAACGCCTTGACCGCGATCAGGTTGACCGCACCCATGCTTCCCAGCGCCGCCAGCGCCCAGATCCAGCGTGGCACGTCGGGGAACCAGATGCCCATGTAGATGGCCACGGCGGTGATTTCGGCGACACAGGTCACCAGCCACAGGAACCAGTAGTTCCAACCGGTCAGAAAGCCCGCCAACGGGCCAAGGTAGTCCTGGGCATAGCGGCTGAACGACCCGGCAACCGGGTTGTGCACGGCCATCTCGCCAAGGGCGCGCATGATCACCAGGATCGCCAGGCCGCCAATAATGTAGGAAAGCATGATCGCCGGGCCGGCCATTTCAATCGCTTTGGCCGAACCAAGGAAAAGACCGACGCCGATACAGGCGCCCAGTGCCATCAAGCGAATGTGACGTTCGCCCAGTTCACGCTTTAGCGGGCCGCCTTGTGCGGTCTCGCCATGGGCAGGGTGGTTGCCGACTGGCATAGCAATACAACCTCATTTTGTTATTGGATTTGACCTTCGTGCAGCAGCGGCCATGCCGGTAGGCGTGGCGGTGGCTTGCCAGGCTGGCCTTGTGGGCCGGCCCGTATACCGGAATAGAGCGGCCGGCAAGGCGAAGGGGCCGAGCAGTATAGGAAGCCCGCCGTAGGGCTTTTCACTGTTAATTCGTAGAAATTTGGCGAGAAACCGGGGCCAGCTGGCCTGCCTCACGCCTGTAGCAGCCACCCTAGCAATATCGCTGTATGAAGAAACCCACACCAAAGCCGCATATCCCACATTGCATTTCTGCAGTTCTTACAAAATTTTCACCTCCTGCCGTCAACGTCTAAGCTTCAGACAAGCAAGACGAAAATACCTGGCCGGATTGAAGACTATGGGCGCACTGTGGCAATCGGAACCAACCAGAACGGAAGCAGCCGAACCTCCTCTGGACCAGACGCCACAGCCGAAGTCCCCCCGTCAGCGCCGGCTGTGGTGGCGGCTGATACTGCTGATCCTGGTGGTGGGCATCATTGCCATCGGCTTCGCCGCCTATGACGAATTCCGCACGTCCGACCTGCAATCGCGGGAATTCAGCAGGCTGGCCACCACCCTGACCTATTCGCTGCAGCCCGGGCCCAGCGATGCCATCGTCTACCCGGGTGAAGGGCCGTTCGACAAACGCCTGGGTTACAGCGCGCTGGGCGAGTTCTTGCCGCGCCTGCTCAAACGCGACTACCTGATCAGCGAGCAGGTAAAGTTCTCGCCGGCGTTGATGAACTACGTCGATCACGGTTTGTTCGCACCCTATATCGAGAAAATTCAGGCTGGCCTGTCGATCACCGATTGCCGTGGCGACACGCTGTATCAGTACAACTACCCGCAACACCTGTACCCGGACTTCGCCGCCATCCCGCCGGTAATGGTCAACAGCCTGCTGTTCATCGAGAACCGCGACCTGCTCGACCCGAAAGACCCGAAGAACAACCCGGCGGTCGACTGGCCACGCTTTGCCAAGGCTGCCTACAGCCAGGTCGCCAAGTACCTGGCGCTGCCCGGCCAGTCCGCCGGCGGCAGCACCCTGGCCACGCAGCTGGAGAAGTACCGCCATTCGCCGGATGGCCTGACCGTCTCCGGCGCCGAGAAGATCCGCCAGATGATTTCCGCCAGCGTGCGCGCCTACCAAGGTGGCCCTGATACTACCGAGGCCCGCCAGCGCATCGTGCGCGACTACCTCAACAGCGTGCCGCTGTCGGCGGTGCCGGGCCACGGCGAGGTGCACGGCATGGCCGAGGGGCTGCGGGTGTGGTACGGCGCTGATTTCGACCAGGTCAACCAGGCGCTCACCTCGACCGCGACCGACGCCGACAGCATGGCCGCCCGCGGCCTGGCGCTGCGCCAGGTGCTGTCGCTGATGATCGCCCAGCGTCGCCCTTCGCATTACCTGTCAAAGGGCCGGGTGGAGCTTGCCGAGCTCACCGACTCGCACATCCGCGTGCTCGCTGCCAACGCCATCATCGACCGCCCATTGGCCGACGCGGCCCTGGCCAGCAAGGCGGTCTATCGCGACTGGGTAGCACAGCCGACTATCGTGCCAATCATCACCAACAAAGGCATCAGCCTGGCGCGCAACCGGCTGGCGGCGATGCTCAACCGCCCGTTGTACGACCTCGACCGCCTCGACGTCTCGGCCACCAGCACCTTGCAGGCCGACCTGCAGTTGCAGGCCAGCCAGTACCTGAAGAACCTTTCCGACCCGGTATTCGCCGCGCAGATGGGCCTGATCGGCGAGCGCCTGCTGACCACCAAGACCACCGACCAGGTGCGCTACAGCTTCACCCTGTTCGAGCGCACCGCTGATGGCTCGCGGGTACGGGTGCAGACCGACAGCACCGACCAGCCCTTCGACATCAACGAGGGCAGTAAGCTGGAACTGGGCTCGACGGCCAAGCTGCGGGTACTCACCACCTACCTGGAGATCATTGCCGAACTGCACGACAAGTACGCCGGCAAACCCGCTGCCGAATTGAAGAAAGTCGACGTTGCAGAACTGGACCGCATCTCCCAGTGGTCGCTGGAATGGCTGGCGCAGAACAGCAAGAACCAGAGCCTGGACGCCATGCTCGACGCCGCCCTGGAGCGCAAGTATTCGGCCAACACTGGCGAGGCCTTCTTCACCGGCGGCGGCATGCACGTGTTCAACAACTTCCGCAAGGAAGACAACAGCCGCAACCCGACCCTCAAGGATGCCCTGCGCGAGTCGATCAACCTGCCGTTCATCCGCCTGATGCGCGACCTGGTGCGCTACGTCACCTACCAGCAGCCGTACAACCGGGTACCGCTGCTCAAGGACGACTCCGACCCGCGCCGCCAGGAATACCTCGCACGCTTTGCCGACAAGGAGGGCACCAACTACCTGATGCGCTTCTGGAGGAAGTACCAGCGCAAGACCTCGCAGCAACGCCTGGACACCTTCCTCGACAGCATGCGCGTCACCCCGCAACGCCTGGCGGCGGTGCACCGTTATCTGTTCCCTGAAGCCGGCCAGGAAACCTTCAACGCCTTTGTCCGCGCCCACAGCAAGGGTGACAAGATCGCCCTGGGCAAGCTCACCGACGGCCGCCTGGCGGAGATGTACGAAGGCTACGGCCCCGGCAAATACGACCTGCCCGACCAGGGCTATATCGCCAAGGTCCATCCACTGGACCTGTGGTTGCTCGGTTACCTGCTGAAGAACCCGAGTTCCACGCTGACCGAAATGGTCAACGCCAGCCGTTTCGAGCGCCAGGAAGTCTATGGCTGGCTGTTCAAGAGCCGCTACCAGGGCGCCCGTGACAGCCGCATCCGCACCATGGTCGAAATCGAAGCCTTTACCGACATCCATCAACGCTGGAAACGCGTGGGCTACCCGTTCGACCACCTGGTGCCGTCGCTGGCCACCGCCATTGGTAGCTCCGGCGACCGCCCGGCAGCGCTTTCAGAGCTGGTGGGCATTATCCAGAACGACGGCGTGCGCCTGCCCACCCTGCGTATCGACACCCTGCACTTCGCCGCCGACACCCCGTACGAAACCAAGCTGAACAGCGACCCCGACCGTGGCCAGCGGATACTCCCGGTGGAAGTGGCCAGGGCGCTAAAAGGGGCAATGTCGCAGGTGGTCGACGCAGGTACCGCGCGGCGTATCTCCGGCAGCTTCAAGCTGCATGACGGCACCCCGTTGGTGATGGGCGGCAAGACCGGCACCGGCGACAACCGCATCGAAAGCTTCGGTGCCGGCGGCCGGCTGATCGGCTCGCGCTCGCTTAACCGGACCGCCACGTTCGTGTTCTTCCTGGGCGACAACCACTTCGGCACGCTGACGGCCTTCGTCCCGGGGCGCTCGGCCGAAGCGTTCAAATTCACCTCGGCGCTGCCCGTACAGGTGCTCAAGGGCATGGCACCGATCCTCATGCCGTACCTGGAGCCAGGCAACCCCAACGAGTGCAAACCGCCGCAGGTGGCAATGCACGCGCCCCACTCATCGAACATTTAGATGATAATCATCTGCATTTGACGGCTTGTGTTTAGATATATCTTGAGTAATATCTTGCGATATATCTAAACACACGGAGCCCGTCTTCGATGCGCGACCATTCCACCCACGACCCCTTCGAGCGTCGCCCCGGCCGCGGTGAACGCGGCCCGCGGGTATTCGCCCCGGGCGACCTGAAATTACTGATGCTGTCGCTGCTGGCCGAGCAGCCTGGCCATGGCTATGACCTTATCCGCCAGATCGAGAACCTGTTCGACGGCAGCTACACGCCCAGCCCCGGGGTCATTTACCCCACCCTCAACTTTCTCGAAGAGGCCGAGCTGATCAGTGGCGAGGTGCAGGGCAGCAAACGCCTTTACGCCATCACCGTAGCCGGCCGCACGGCCCTCACCGGCCAGGCCGTGGCCCTCGACGGCGTGCGCATGCGCATCGAAGTCAGCAAGCGCGCCCTGCGCGGCCACGACCGCCCGCCCGAGATTCATGAAGCGGTCGGCAACCTGCGCCATGCCCTGCACATGCACAGCGGCCGCTGGAGCCCGGACGAGATCGAACGGGTCCGCACGCTGCTCAACGATACCGCCAAGGCCATCGCCTCCGGGCCGGCCGAACCTGCCATGGAGAACGCCCATGAGTGACACCATTCACCGCGTCAACCACGAAATCCGCCAGCGTCGCCTGCAGGTGCTGCGGGTTACCGACCTGACCCCGCGCATGCGCCGCATCACCCTCGGCGGCCCCGAACTGCAGGGCTTCACCAGCCTGGGTAGCGACGACCACATCAAGTTGCTGTTCGCCGAAACCGCCGAGCAACAGCAGGCCATCGACGCCCGCAACCTGGGCCGCGACGGCGGTGCCCGGCCGACCATGCGCGAGTACACCCCACGGCGTATCGACCTCGTCGCCCATGAACTGGACATCGACTTCGTATTGCACGGCGATGGCCCCGCTTCAACCTGGGCCGCGCAGGCGGCACCGGGGCAGACGCTGAACATTGCCGGCCCCCGTGCTTCGATGGTGGTGCCGGATATCTTCGACAGCTACCTGCTGATTGGCGATGAAACGGCCATTCCGGCGATCGGGCGACGCCTTGAGGAACTGCCAGCCGGGCGACGTGTGGTGGCGGTGGTCCAGATCGAGGATGAGCAGGAACGCCAGCCGCTGCCGAGCAAGGCTGAGGTGGAAATCATCTGGGTCAAGCGCGAGGAAGACTTGCTGGCGGTGCTGCAGGGGCTGAGCTTGCCTGAAGGGAAACTCTACAGCTGGGTGGCATTGGAGAAGTCGCTGACGCGGCAGGTCAAAGCGCTGCTGCTGGAAAAGGGTGCTGCTGAAGATGCGCTCAAGGCAGCTGCCTACTGGCGAGCTGATGGGACTGCAGACGACGAATAGTCTGTCGCGCCGGTACTGGCCTCATCGCGGGCAAGCCCGCTCCTACAGGTTCTGTGGAGATCCTGTAGGAGCGGGCTTGCCCGCGATGAGGCCGGCACAAGCTAAGCAATATCACGCAACCGCCACCCACGCCACCGATCCAGCCCCAGCAACACCAGCGAAATCACCCAGAACCCCGCCAGCATGCCAAGCGCATTGAGCATCACCTGCCCATACCCCAGGGTCGCCACATCGATGAACGGGTACGGGTAAACCCCGATCTCGCTGCCACGCCACAGCGCATAACCAAAATAAACAGCCGGATACAGCGCCCAAAGCGCCAGGTGCCAAAGGCGCAGATGCCCTTTGGGCACCTCGAACCACCAGTACAGGACGTACAGCGCAGGCATCACATCGTGCAGCAACTCATCCGCCAGCCACTGCCAACCTTGCGGTTGCCACAGGTGCCTCAGTAGCACGCTGTAGGCCAGCGCCACCAGCACGATACTGGCAGCGACCGCAGAGCTCACCGAGGGCGAAAGGAAGAAACGCTTCGCGCCACACTCGCGCCCGAAGGCCGCATAGCTGAGCACCGTCGCCACCAGGGTATTGGTCAGCACCGTGAAATAGCCGAACACATTGATCAGCCCGCCAATCAGGCTGGCCTGCTCCTGCCAGCGCGCCAGCAGCACCAGGTATACCTGCACGGTCAGGCCCAGCCAGCCGAGCACAGCGGCCAGGGTCAGCCACGGACGACGCGGCATCTCAGGCGTTGCGCTGCAGCTTCACGTACAACTGCTCGACTTTCTCACGCGCCCAGGGCGTCTTGCGCAGGAAAGCCAGGCTCGACTTGATGCTCGGGTTGCTCTTGAAGCAACGCACATCCACGCGCTCGGCCAAGCCCTGCCATTGGTAGTGCGCCACCAGCTCGTTGAGGATCTGTTCGAGGGTCTTGCCGTGCAGCGCGTTGTGTTGGGCCGTGCTCATGCCAGTGCTCCAGCGTTGGAAAGATGCGCACCTTACACGAGTGTAGTGGCGAAGGGCATGCAGCAGATGCCAATGCAAAAACAGCTGGCAAACGGCGAAACCTCTGTGCTGAAATAGTGATGTTATATTGTAACAACAAACAAGCATCTGCCAAGGACCGTCACTTTCCATGTTGTGCTCTCCCCTACGCCTCTCACCCCTCGCCGTCGCCCTCTGGCTCGCTTCATCACCCAGCCAGGCCGTGGAACTCGAACCCCAGGTGATCACCGCCAACCCGCTGGGCAACCGCCAGCTAGCCGCCCCCAGCACTGTGCTCGAAGGTGACGACCTGCTGCAGCAACAGCACGGCAGCCTCGGCGAAACCCTCAACAAACAGCCGGGTGTCGCCTCTACCTGGTTTGGCCCTGGCGCCAGCCGCCCGGTGATCCGTGGCCTGGACGGCGACCGCATCCGCATCCTGCGTAACGGCGTCGGCGCCCTGGATGCCTCGGCACTGTCCTACGACCACGCGGTGCCGCTGGACCCGGTCACCGTCGAGCGCGTCGAAATCGTCCGTGGCCCGGCCGCCCTGCTGTATGGCGGCAACGCCATCGGTGGCGTGGTCAACACCTTCGACAATCGCATCCCCGACTCGCCGATCGACGGCATCCATGGCGCCGGCGAGCTGCGTTACGGCGGCGCCGACACCACCCGCAGCAGCGCCGGCAAGCTGGAAGCGGGCGACGGCACCTTCGCCCTGCACCTGGATGCCAATAGCCGCCAGTTCAACGACCTGCGCATCCCCGGCTACGCCCGCAGCTCGAAGGTGCGCGACGCTGACGAACCCGGTAGCAAGCACCGCCTGGAGAACAGCGACGGGCGCCAGGATGGCGGCGCAATGGGTGGTTCCTATCACTGGGATCACGGCTATGCGGGCTTGTCTTACAGCCGTTACGACAGTAACTACGGCTCGGTCGCAGAACCCGGCGTGCGCCTGGACATGAAGCAGGACCACTACGCGTTCGCCTCCGAACTGCGGGACCTGGAGGGCCCGTTCAGTTCGGTCAAGGTCGATGCCGGCTACACCGACTACGAACACAGCGAAATCGAACAAGGCGAGGTGCACACCACCTTCAAGAACAAGGGCTACGAGGCACGTATCGAGGCCCGTCACCAACCGCTCGGCCCGCTTGAAGGGGTGATTGGTGCCCAAGTAAGCCGCAACGAGTTCTCGGCGCTGGGTGAAGAAGCCTTCGTGCCGCACACCGATACCGACAGCCTGGCGCTGTTCATGCTCGAGCAATGGCAGGCCACCGAGCGCCTCAACCTCAGCCTCGGCGCGCGCCTTGAACATACTCGCGTCGACCCGGACGCCAAGGGCAACGAGAACTTCGTCGACGCGGACAGCGCCAGCAGCTTCAACGCCTTCAGCCTGTCGTCTGGCGCGGTGTACCAGCTCGACCCGGTCTGGGCACTGGCCGCCAACCTTGGCTACACCGAACGCGCCCCGACGTTCTACGAGCTGTATGCCAATGGCGCCCACGTCGCCACCGGCGCCTATGAGGTCGGTGATGCCAGCCTGAACAAGGAGAAGGCGATCTCCGCCGACCTTGCCCTGCGCTTCGACAACGGCACCCACAAGGGCAGTGTCGGGGTGTTCTACAGCCATTTTCGCAACTACATCGGCTTGATCGGCACGGGCAATGTGCGTGAAGGGCATGATCACGACCACGGCGAGGACGATCATGACCACGATCACGATCACGACGACGGTGGGTTCCCGGAGTATCGGTATCAGGGCGTGCGGGCGCGCTTCTATGGTATCGAGGCCCAGGACCGCTGGCAGTTGCTCGAAAACCGCTACGGCAGCTTTGCGCTGGAGCTGTCAGGCGATTACACCCGGGCCAAGAACCTCGACAGCGGCGAGCCGTTGCCACGCATTGCACCGCTGCGCCTGAACAGCGGCCTGGTCTGGGAACTGGACCGGTGGCAGGCACGGGTGGATGTGCAGCATGCAACGGCGCAGCACCGCAAACCGGCCAATGAAACCAGCACCGATGGCTACACCACACTGGGGGCCAGCGTCGGTTATCGCTTCGATATCGGGCAGAGCCAGTGGCTGGCGTTTGTGCGCGGTGAGAACCTGACAGATCAGACGGTGCGTTACGCCAGCTCGATTCTGCGGGACATCGCCCCGGCGCCGGGGCGCAGTGTGGAGGTGGGTTTGCGTACAACCTTCTGATTGCATGGGGCCCTTCGCGGGGCGAACCCGCTCCCACAGGATCTTCGCCGCACCTTAACTGTGGGAGCCGGCTTGCCGGCGATGGGCTGCAAAGCAGCCCCAAATCATTACTGTTACCAAACCAGCAACAATCAACTGCGACAATTTGTCTTTTTTTCTTACAACTTCCCCTATATCCTCCCCGCCGCAAGCTGAATCGCTTCACTTCCTAATCTGTCGCCATATCCATCGAAGAGCCCGCTCATCGGTGCGCTTGCCATTTTTTAAATAATCAAAAGATAGCGCTATCTCATGCCTGACAACCGCTACATCGGCCCAGTTTTTCTCGCCCTCGCCGCCAGCCTGTCGCCCAGCGTCAGCGCCAGCGAAATGTTCGCCAGCGACTCCCCATGGATGCTCGGGGACTGGGGCGGCACGCGCAGCGAGCTGCTCGAACAAGGCTACGACTTCACCCTTGGCTACACCGGCGAGATGGGCAGCAACCTGCACGGCGGCTACGACCACGACCGCACCGCGCGCTACAGCGACCAGTTCACGTTCGGTAGCCATCTGGACCTGGAGAAGATCCTCGGCTGGCAAGACACTGAACTGCAGCTGACCATCACCGAACGCCACGGCGACAACATCAGCAACGACCGCATCAACGACCCGCGCGTCGGCGGCTTCACCTCGGCTCAGGAAGTCTGGGGCCGTGGCGAAACCTGGCGGCTGACCCAGATGTGGATCAAGCAGAAGTACTTCGATGGCGCACTGGACGTCAAATTCGGCCGCTTCGGCGAAGGCGAAGACTTCAACAGCTTCCCCTGCGATTTCCAGAACCTGGCCTTCTGCGGCTCGCAGGTGGGCAACTGGGTGGGCGGCATCTGGTACAACTGGCCGGTCAGCCAGTGGGCCCTGCGCGTGCGCTACAACCTGAACGAAGCGCTCTACGCCCAGGTCGGAGTGTTCGAGCAGAACCCTTCCAACCTCGAATCCGGCAACGGCTTCAAGCTCAGCGGCAGCGGCACCCAGGGCGCCGTGATACCGGTCGAACTGGTCTGGAGCCCACGGCTGAATGGCCTGAAAGGGGAATATCGCGCTGGGTACTACTACAGTAATGCCAAGGCACAGGATGTTCTAAAGGACAGCAACGGCCAGCCGGCCGCCATCAGTGGCGCCGCCTACCGCAGCAGTTCGAGCAAGCACGGCCTGTGGATCGGTGCCCAGCAGCAAGTCACTTCGCTGGCCTCCGACCAGTCGCGCGGCCTGAGCCTGTTCGCCAACGCCACGGTGCACGACAAGAAGACCAATGCCATCGACAACTATGTGCAGGCAGGACTGGTATACAAGGGCCCCTTCGACGCCCGCGCCAAGGACGACATCGGTTTCGCCCTCGCACGCGTGCACGTCAACCCTGCCTACCGCAAGAACGCCCGCCTGGCCAACCAGGCTGCCGGCGTTTACGACTATGACAACCCAGGTTTCCTGCCTGTGCAGGACACCGAATACAGCGCTGAACTCTATTACGGCATTCACCTGGCCGACTGGCTCACGGTGCGTCCGAACCTGCAATACATCCGCCATCCAGGCGGGGTATCGCAGGTTGACGACGCCCTGATCGGCGGCCTGAAGATCCAAAGCACTTTCTGACAACCTTCACCTAACGGAGAACATACGATGAGCACTGACGGTGCCAAGAATGGAAGCCGCTGGCTACCGCGCCTGATGGGCGTGCTGCTGTTGCTGATGGGCCTGGCCCTGCTCGCGGGCGGCATCAAGCTGAGCCAGCTGGGCGGGTCGCTGTATTACCTGATCGCCGGTATCGGCTTCGCCCTGTCGGGCGTCCTGCTGCTGGCCCAGCGCCGCCTGGGCCTGGGCCTTTACGGCCTGGTGCTGCTGGGCAGCACGGTATGGGCATTGCTGGAAGTCGGCCTGGACTGGTGGCAGTTGGTGCCGCGCCTGGCCATCTGGTTCGCCATCGGCGTGGTGCTGCTGCTGCCATGGGCACGCCGCCCGCTGATTGGCCCGGCCAACAAGGCCAACGTCGCCGTGCTCAGCGTCGCGGTGCTGGCCTCCGGCGCCTGCGCGCTGGGCAGCCAGTTCACCCACCCGGGCGAAGTGTTCGGCGAGCTGGGCCGCGACAACAGCGAAATGGGCAGCGCCGCGCCGGCCATGCCTGACGGCGACTGGCAGGCCTATGGCCGCACCGAGCATGGCGACCGCTATTCGCCGCTGCGCCAGATCACCGCACAGAATGCCTACCGCCTGGAAGAAGCCTGGCGCATCCGCACCGGTGACCTGCCTACCGACAACGACCCGGTCGAGCTGACCAACGAGAACACGCCGCTCAAAGCCAACGGCATGCTCTACGCCTGCACTGCCCACAGCAAGGTGCTGGCCCTGGACCCGGACACCGGTGCCGAGATCTGGCGCTACGACCCGCAGATCAAGACCCCGGTCGGCACCTTCAAGGGCTTCGCCCACATGACCTGCCGTGGCGTCTCGTACTATGACGAGAACAGCTACGTCAGCCGCGATGGCAGCCCCGCACCGAAAGTCTCGGACGCCGGCCAGGCCGTCGCCCAGGCCTGCCCACGCCGCCTCTACCTGCCCACCGCCGATGCCCGCCTGATCGCCATCAACGCCGACAACGGCAAGGTCTGCGAAGGCTTCGCCAACCAGGGCGCGATCGACCTGACCACCGGTATCGGCCCGTTCACCGCCGGCGGCTACTACTCCACCTCGCCGGTGGCAGTCACCCGCAGCCTGGTGATCATCGGTGGCCACGTCACCGACAACGAGTCGACCAACGAGCCGTCCGGTGTGATCCGTGCCTATGACGTGCACGATGGCCGCCTGGTCTGGAACTGGGACAGCAACAACCCGGACGACACCAAGCCACTGGCCCCGGGCAAGACCTACAGCCGCAACTCGGCCAACATGTGGTCGCTGGCCAGCGTCGATGAAGACCTGGGCATGGTCTACCTGCCGCTGGGCAACCAGACCCCCGACCAGTACGGCGCCAACCGCACCCCAGGCGCCGAGAAGTACAGCGCCGGCGTGGTCGCCCTGGACCTGGCCACCGGCAAGGCGCGCTGGAACTACCAGTTCACTCACCACGACCTGTGGGACATGGACGTTGGCAGCCAGCCGACCCTGGTGCACCTGAAGACCAAGGACGACGTGAAACCCGCGATCATCGTGCCGACCAAGCAGGGCAGCCTGTACGTGCTCGACCGCCGCGACGGTACGCCGATCGTGCCGGTTCGCGAGATCCCGGTACCGCAGGGCGCTGTCAAAGGCGACCACACCGCGCCCACCCAGGCCCGCTCCGACCTCAACCTGCTCGGCCCGGACCTGACCGAACAGGCCATGTGGGGCGCCACGCCGTTCGACCAGATGCTGTGCCGTATCCAGTTCCGCGAACTGCGCTACGAAGGCCAGTACACCCCGCCGTCCGAGCAGGGCTCGCTGATCTACCCGGGCAACGTTGGCGTGTTCAACTGGGGCGGCGTCTCGGTCGACCCGGTGCGCCAGCTGTTGTTCACCTCGCCCAACTACATGGCCTTCGTGTCGAAAATGGTCCCGCGTGAGCAGGTTGCCGCCGGCAGCAAGCGCGAAAGCGAGACCAGCGGCGTGCAGCCGAACACTGGCGCACCTTACGCGGTGATCATGCACCCGTTCATGTCGCCGCTGGGCGTGCCCTGCCAGGCGCCAGCCTGGGGCTATGTGGCGGCCATCGACCTGTTCACCAACAAGGTGGTGTGGAAGCGCAAGAACGGCACCACCCGCGACAGCACCCCGGTACCGATCGGCATGCCGGTGGGTGTGCCGAGCATGGGCGGCTCGATCGTCACCGCCGGTGGCGTTGGCTTCCTCAGCGGCACCCTCGACCAGTACCTGCGCGCCTATGACGTGAACAACGGCAAGGAGCTGTGGAAAGCCCGCCTGCCAGCGGGTGGCCAGGCCACGCCGATGACCTACACCGGCAAGGACGGCAAGCAGTATGTGCTGATCGTCGCCGGCGGCCACGGCTCGCTGGGCACCAAGATGGGCGATTACATCATCGCTTACAAACTCGCTGAGTAATCTTCAGCTGCGGCGGTGACCTTACCGCCGCATTCGCCGGCAAGCCGGCTCCCACAGGTACGGCGCTGTATTCAAGCGCTGCGCCGTACTTGTGGGAGCCGGCTTGCCGGCGATGAGGCCGGCGCAGGCCAGCGAAGATGAAACCCCTCCCCTCCTCCCTTCGTCTACCATTGAAACCCATCCCCCCGCGCCCCATCTAAGCACCATAGTCATTCACGCAGGTGCACCATGAGCGACCAGCAGGATTTCCCGGAACAACCTGACGAACACAGCGAAATCGAACACCTCGATGCCCAGGCCGAAACCGGCCATGGCCACGCCCTCGCCCTGCCCGGCCAACGTTTGCCGGACAAGGTGCATGTGATCCCGATCCACAACCGCCCGTTCTTCCCGGCCCAAGTGCTGCCGGTTATCGTCAACGAAGAGCCCTGGGCCGAAACCCTCGACCTGGTTGCCAAGTCACAGGACCACTGCCTGGCCCTGTTCTTCATGGACACCCCGCCAGAAGACCACCGCCATTTCGACACTTCGGCTTTGCCGGAGTACGGCACCCTGGTCAAAGTGCACCACGCCAGCCGTGAAAACGGCAAACTGCAGTTCGTCGCCCAGGGCCTGACCCGGGTGCGCATCCGCACCTGGCTCAAGCACCATCGCCCGCCCTACCTGGTCGAGGTCGAATACCCGCGCCAGCCGAGCGAGCCGACCGACGAGGTCAAGGCCTACGGCATGGCCCTGATCAACGCGATCAAGGAACTGCTGCCGCTCAACCCGCTGTACAGCGAGGAGTTGAAGAACTACCTCAACCGCTTCAGCCCCAATGACCCGTCGCCGCTCACCGACTTTGCAGCAGCGCTCACCTCGGCCACCGGCAACCAGCTGCAGGAAGTGCTCGACTGCGTGCCCATGCTCAAGCGCATGGAGAAGGTCTTGCCGATGCTGCGCAAGGAAGTCGAGGTCGCACGCCTGCAGAACGAGATCTCCGCAGAGGTCAACCGGCAGATCGGCGAGCACCAGCGTGAGTTCTTCCTCAAGGAACAGCTCAAGGTCATCCAGCAGGAGCTGGGCCTGACCAAGGACGACCGCAGCGCCGACCTGGAGCAGTTCGAGCAGCGCCTGCAAGGCAAGACGCTGCCGGAGCAGGCCAGGAAGCGTATCGACGAAGAAATGGCCAAGCTGGCCATCCTCGAAACCGGCTCCCCCGAATACGCCGTCACCCGCAACTACCTGGAGTGGGCCAGCGCCCTGCCCTGGGGCGTGTATGGCAAGGACAAACTTGACCTCAAGCATGCGCGCAAGGTGCTCGACCAGCACCACGCCGGCCTGGATGACATCAAGGAACGTATTCTCGAGTTTCTCGCCGTTGGCGCCTGGAAGGGCGAGATCAGCGGCTCGATCGTACTGCTAGTGGGCCCACCCGGCGTGGGCAAGACCAGCATCGGCAAGTCTATCGCCGAATCGCTCGGCCGCCCGTTCTATCGCTTTAGCGTCGGAGGCATGCGCGATGAAGCCGAGATCAAGGGCCACCGCCGCACCTACATCGGCGCCCAGCCGGGCAAGCTGGTGCAGGCGCTGAAGGACGTCGAGGTGATGAACCCGGTGATCATGCTCGACGAGATCGACAAGATGGGTCAGAGCTACCAGGGCGACCCGGCCTCGGCCCTGCTGGAAACCCTCGACCCCGAGCAGAACGTCGATTTCCTCGACCACTACCTGGACCTGCGCCTGGACCTGTCCAAGGTGCTGTTCGTGTGCACCGCCAACACCCTGGACTCGATCCCCGGCCCGCTGCTCGACCGCATGGAAGTGATCCGCCTGTCCGGCTACATCACTGAAGAAAAGCTGGCCATCGCCAAGCGCCACCTATGGCCCAAGCAGCTGGCAAAGGCCGGCGTGTCGAAAAACAGCCTGAGCATCAGCGACAGTGCCCTGCGCCTGGTAATCGAGGGTTACGCCCGCGAAGCCGGCGTGCGCCAGCTGGAAAAACAGCTCGGCAAGCTCGTGCGCAAGGCTGTGGTCAGGCTGCTGGAAGACCCGGATGCCAAGCTAAAGATCGGCACCAAGGACCTGGAGGCCGCGCTCGGCATGCCAGTGTTCCGCAGTGAGCAGGTGCTGGCTGGCAAAGGCGTGATTACCGGCCTTGCCTGGACCAGCATGGGTGGCGCGACCCTGCCGATCGAGGCAACCCGCATCCATACGCTGAACCGCGGCTTCAAGCTCACCGGCAAGCTGGGTGACGTGATGAAGGAATCTGCCGAAATCGCCTACAGCTATGTCAGCTCCAACCTCAAGCAGTTTGGCGGTGACCCGAGCTTCTTCAACGAGGCGTTCATTCACCTGCATGTACCTGAAGGCGCTACCCCCAAGGATGGCCCGAGTGCGGGTATCACCATGGCCAGCGCACTGCTGTCGCTGGCCCGCGACCAAGCGCCGAAAAAAGGCGTAGCGATGACCGGCGAGTTGACCCTCACCGGCCAGGTGCTGCCGATTGGCGGCGTGCGCGAGAAGGTGATCGCGGCGCGGCGTCAGAAAATCTTCGAGCTGATCCTGCCGGAGCCAAACCGTGGTGACTTCGAAGAATTGCCGGAGTACCTGCGTGAAGGCCTGACCGTCCACTTCGCCAAGCGCTTTGCCGACGTGGCGAAAATATTGTTCTAACCTCACTGGCCTCATCGCCGGCAAGCCGGCTCCCACAGGTACAGCGCTGCCCTTGAGCGTGGCGCCGTACCTGTAGGAGCCGGCTTGCCGGCGATGAGGCCAGAAGTGCCAGCACAAAACTGCACCTGCTTCGGTTATCCTCAGGCCATCGACAGCCTTCGGAGCCACCATGACTACTGCTCGTCTGCTCGTTCCCCTGAGCCTTGCCCTGCTGACCGCCTGCGCCCATCAACCCAGGCAGCCGGTAGAACTCGATGCCGAAAGCGAATGCCCACAGCGCCTGCAGGTAGGCCAGAGCCTGACGCTGACCCTGCCCAGCAACCCCACAACCGGCTACCGCTGGCTGGTGCAGAACCCGGCCTCGAACGTCTTGCGCAGCCTTGGCCCCGAGGTGTACAGCGCCCCTGAGGACGCAGGGATCGTCGGCAGCGCGGGTATCTCCACCTGGCGCTTCGAAGCCCGTGCCGCCGGTGAGGGTCACCTGGTGCTGGTCTACCAGCAGCCCTGGGCCCCGGAAGTTCGCCCGGTGCAGACCTTCGATTGCGCCGTGCAGGTCTACTGATCGCACAGCGCTGGTCAGCCAACCATGCATCCTTGTCGCGGTTTGGCTAGAATGCCGGCCCTGCCTCTTGTCAGCCGCCTGGATTCACCGTGAGCAAACAGCCCGACCGCCTTTTCGCCCAGCCTTTGGAGCAAGTCCCCGACTTCGTGTTCAACGAAGACGTGGTGCGCGTGTTTCCGGACATGATCAAGCGCTCGGTGCCCGGTTACCCCACCATCGTCGAGAACCTCGGCGTACTCGCGGCGCGCTTCGCCCAGCCGAACACCGCCTTGTATGACCTCGGCGCGTCGCTGGGCGCCGTCACCCAATCGTTGCGCCGCCACGTGCGCAGCGAAGGCTGCCGGGTGATTGCCGTGGACAACTCGGCGGCCATGGTCGAACGCTGCCGCCAATACCTCACCGCCCAGGACTCGATGTTCCAGGAGCTGCTGCCGGTGCAGGTGCTGGAAGCGGACATCCTCGCCCTGCCCTTCGAGCCCGCCTCGGTGGTGGCCATGAACTTCACCCTGCAGTTCATCGCCCCCGAGCAACGCCTGGCGCTGCTCGCCGGTATCCGCCAGGCCCTGCTGCCCGGCGGTGCGCTGATCCTCTCGGAGAAACTGCGGTTTGCCGATGACGAGGAGCAGACCCTGCTCAACGACCTGCATCTGGACTTCAAACGGGCCAATGGCTACAGCGAACTGGAAATTGCCCAGAAGCGCAGCGCCATCGAGAACGTGATGAGGCCCGATACCCTGCAAGCCCATACCGAGCGCCTGCGCGCTGCGGGCTTCAGCAAGGTGGTGCCGTGGTTCCAATGCCTTAACTTCGCCTCGCTGATAGCCCTGCCATGATTGATCTGTCCCCACTCGTCCGCCGCCTGGCGGGCACGCCGCTGGCTTGCTGGTCGCAAGGCCTGCAAGCACAACTGCAAGCCAAACTGGAAAAAGGCCACGGCGACCTCGACCGCTGGCGCGGTGCACTGGATGCCCTGCCGGCCGTGAAGCCAAGCGAAATCGACCTGGTCAACGGCCTGCGCCTGGACTGCGAGTGTGACGACGCCACGCGCATGCAGATGCGTGAAGCCCTGATGGGCCTGTCGCCCTGGCGCAAAGGGCCGTTCGACCTGTTCGGCGTGCATGTGGACACCGAGTGGCGCTCGGACTGGAAGTGGTCGCGTGTCGGCCCGCACCTGGACCTCAGGGGCAAACGCGTGCTCGATGTCGGCTGCGGCAACGGTTACTACCAGTGGCGCATGCTCGGTGCCGGCGCCGACATGGTCATCGGCGTCGACCCTAACTGGCTGTTCTTCTGCCAGTTCCAGGCCGTGCAGCAATACCTGCCCGACCTGCCCGCCTGGCACCTGCCCTTTGCACTGGAAGAGTTGCCGGCCAACCTCGAAGGCTTCGACACGGTGTTTTCCATGGGCGTGTTCTACCACCGCCGCTCGCCCATCGAGCACTTGCTGGCGCTGAAGGACTGCCTGGTCAAAGGCGGCGAACTGGTGCTGGAAACCCTGGTTATCGAAGGCGACGAGCAGCAGGTGCTGGTGCCCGAAGACCGTTATGCGCAGATGCGCAACGTCTGGTTCCTGCCTTCGGTGCCTGCGCTGGAGCGGTGGTTGCGCCGCGCCGGCTTCAGCGATGTGCGCTGCGTGGATGTCAGCGTGACCAGCGTCGAGGAGCAGCGCAGCACCGACTGGATGCGCTACCAGTCGCTGGGCGACTTCCTCGACCCGAACGACCACAGCAAAACCATCGAAGGCCTCCCGGCCCCGCGCCGCGCCACACTGGTGGCGCGCAAATAAAAAAGGCGCCGATCCGGGCGCCTGAACACACCTGTGCCGAGGAGCAGACGCGGCACAGGGTGGTGCCGTACTAGTCCTTCGCTACCTCGCGGGCTTTTTCCTGCGCCTTGCGCTCGCGCTCGGCCACTGCCTGCTGCTTGTCGCCGTGCAGGCGTTGCTGATCTTCGCGGAAGGCTTGCCAGAACTGGCGGGAGCGTTCGGCACCGCCTTCGGCGTAGGCGCTGGCGCTGCCCAGGGCGAGGATTGCCAGCAGCAGGTATTTGCTCAGGTTCATCGTGGTTGCCTCGTGATAACCGATCAGATGGGGTAATGCTAGCGAGGCGTAGGTAACGGCAAGGTGAGGCGGGTATTACAGTCCTGCAATGTGGAACAGCCCGATAACACACGGGTTACAAATCTGTTATCTGCGTCACTCGGCCGTTCTCATGCCGTAACATCCTGCCGCTTGACCCTGATCCTGCTACAGGGTGAAGAATCGCCCCCCTTTTACCACCCTGAGCCCGCCATGCGCCTATTGATCATCGAGGACGAACTGCGTACCGCCGACTACCTGCAGCAAGGCCTGCGCGAAAACGGCTATGTGGTTGACTGCGCCCACACCGGCATCGACGGCCTGCACCTGGCACGCCAACAGCCCTATGACCTGGTCATTATCGACGTCAACCTGCCCGAACTCGATGGCTGGACCGTACTGCAGCGCCTGCGCGCCGAATCGGCCACGCGCATCATGATGCTCACCGCCCACGGCCGCCTGGCCGATCGGGTCAAGGGGCTAGACCTGGGTGCCGACGACTACCTGCTCAAGCCGTTCGAGTTTCCCGAACTGCTGGCGCGCATCCGCAGCCTGCTACGCCGTAACGATCAGCAACTGCAGCCCAGCACCCTGCGCGTTGCCGACCTGGAACTCGACCCCGGCCGCCACCGCGCCTACCGCGCCGGGCAACGCATCGACCTGACGGCCAAGGAGTTCGCCCTGCTGCACCTGTTGATGCGTCAGAGCGGTGAGGTGCTGTCGCGTACCCAGATCATTTCGCTGGTGTGGGACATGAATTTCGACTGCGACACCAACGTGGTCGAGGTGTCGATCCGCCGCCTGCGGGCGAAGATCGACGACCCGTTCGAAGACAAGCTGATCCACACCCTGCGCGGCGTTGGCTACGTGCTGGAAGCGCGCGCGTGAAGCAGGCCAGCCTGTCCGTGCGCCTTGGCCTGAGCGTTACCCTAATGGGCGCTGCGCTCGTTCTGCTGCTGGCCTGCCTGGCGGTCTTTGCCCTCGACCATGAACTGGACAGCCGCGCGCGCAAGGACCTGGCCCGCAAGATGCTGCAGGTGGAGCACAATTTGCGGGTCGACCTGCGCAGTGAAGACCTCGGCACCCGCGCTCACCCGCTGCTCGACCTGGTGATGGGCCACGACAACCTCAGCCTCACCGTACGGGCACTCGATGGCCGCCACCCGCACCTGCTCAGCCTCGGCCCGGCGCTGGAAGCGCGCGTGGGCGAACTGCGCGCCGAGGCGCGCCTGAGCTACCACGAATGGCGCGACAGCACCGGCAAGCAGCTGCTGACCGCGACCCGCCTGATGCGCCTGCGCGACGACACGCCGGTGCGGGTGATGATGACACTCGACCGCGCCGACGACAGCGACCTGCTGCAGGCCTACCTGCGCTCTACCCTGCTCGCCCTGCCGCTGCTGCTGGTGCTGATTGGCGCTGGCGCGTGGTGGCTGATGCAGCGTGGCCTCAAGCCGCTGCGCAAGTTCCGGCGAATTGCCGGGCAGGTGTCCGCGCACGATCTGCAGCACCGCCTGCCCGACAACGGGTTGCCATTGGAGCTTGCCGAGCTGGCCCACGGCATCAACGTGATGCTCGACCGCCTGGACCAAGGTGTAAGCCAGCTATCGCAGTTCTCCGATGACCTCGCCCATGAACTGCGTACGCCGTTGAGCAATTTGATGGGCAAGGCCCAGGTAACCCTGGCCCGCGAGCGGGACAGCGAAAACTACCGCGAAGTGCTCGAAGACAGCGTCGAGGAACTGACCCGGCTCAACCGCATCATCAACGATATGTTGTTCCTCGCCCAGGTCAGCCAGCCGCAGGCGCGGGTGGCGCTCAAGCCGCTGGCGTTGGCGGATGAGGCTGAACAGGTGATGGAGCTGTTTGCCTTCAGCGCCGAACACAAACGGCTGACGCTGCGGCTGCAGGGTTGGGGCACAGCGCTGGCGGACAGGTTGATGTTCCAGCGAGCGCTGTCAAACCTGTTGAGCAATGCGATTCGGCACAGCCCTGAAGACCATGAAGTAAACCTGGGCATCGAACGCCATGGCGAAGAGGTCTGGCTATGGGTGGCCAACCAGGGGCTGGGGATTGCCGATGAACATCAACTGCGGCTGTTCGAGCGGTTCTACCGCGCGGGGTCGGGGCGTTCACGGCTGGAGGGCGGAACCGGGCTGGGGCTGGCGATCGTAAAGTCGATCATGCAGCTGCATGGGGGGCGCGTTGAGGTGATCAGCAGTCCCACAGGACCTACCCGGTTTTCGCTGGTGTTTCGAACCGAATAGGTTGTTGTCAGTTCAGGCCTCATCGCCGGCAAGCCGGCTCCCACAGGTAACGCGCCGCGCTCAAGGTGTGGGAGCCGGCTTGCCGGCGATAGGGCCGGTACTGACAAAATGAATTCAGCGCGAAGCTGCCACTATCAGTGCCTTCATCTCCGCCACCGCCGCCTTGAAGCCGACGAACAGCGCATGGGCCACCAGCGCATGGCCGATGTTCAGTTCATTGATGCCCTTGATCGCCGCCACTGCCTCCACGTTGTGGTAGTGCAGGCCATGGCCGGCATTGACGATCAGCCCCTGGCCAACGCCAAAGGCGACGCCATCGGCAATACGCTTGAGCTCTTCAGCCACGTCGGTGGGGGTTTCAGCGTCGGCATAACGGCCGGTGTGCAGCTCGATGGCAGGTGCACCAACGCGGCGCGAGGCTTCGATCTGCCGCTCGTCGGCATCGATGAACAGCGATACTTCAGCGCCGGTGCGCGCCAGGCGCTCCACCGCAGCCTTGATCCGTGCCTCCTGACCCGCCACGTCCAGCCCGCCTTCGGTGGTCAGCTCCTGACGGGTTTCGGGTACCAGGCAGATATGCGCCGGGCGGATCTTTTCGGCGAACAGCATCATCTCTTCAGTGACGCCCATCTCGAAGTTCATGCGCGTTTGCAGCACGTCCTTGAGCACCAGCACGTCGCGCTCCTGGATATGCCGACGGTCTTCGCGCAGGTGCACGGTAATGCCGTCGGCACCCGCTTCCTCGGCGTCCAGCGCCGCTTTGACAGGGTCCGGGTAACGTGTGCCGCGGGCCTGGCGCAAAGTTGCCACGTGGTCGATGTTGACGCCGAGAAGCATGCGGTTGCTGTGAGTCACGAAAGCTCTCCTGAAGATTTAGCCCCACAGCATACGATGTGCTCAGCGCTTGCGAAACAGTTCCCGGCTGACCAGTGGTTTTGGCCCCAGGTGCACGGCCAGTGCCTGGCGCATCAGGCGCTTGGCCGCGAGCAAGGCGCCGGGGGCCTCCCAGTCGGCCTGGGCCAGGGCCAACAGCTCGACGCCGTTGAACAGGCCCGGCTGTAGCAAGTGCACGCGTTCCAGGCCGGCATCGACCCGCAGGCGGTACAGGCCTTCGGCTTCTATGGGCGCGTCATTGACGTCATGGTCCAGGGCGAAGGCATAGCCCAGATCTTCCAGCAGGCGCCATTCGAAAGAGCGCAACAGCGGCTCGAGCGCACGCCCGGCCGCCAGCGCCTGCAGGGTCAGGGCGTAATGCTCGAACAATTCGGGTTGGGGTGCTTCGGCAGGCAGCAGGCGCATCAACAATTCGTTCAGGTACAGCCCGCTGAACAGCGCATCACCATGCAACCAGGCGGCTATACCGACGCTATCCAGGCGCCCGACGTTCTTCAGCTCGCCACGCCCGCGCAGCTCCACTTCCAGCGGCACGAACGGCCGTACCAGGCTGCCACCCTTGCCCCGAGCGCGGCGCAACACCGCGCGCAGGCGGCCCTGCGGTGTAAAGAAGTCCACCAGTGCGCTGGTTTCCTTGTAGGCACGGCTGTGCAGCACGTAGGCCGGCTGGCCGACAGGTTGTTCCATGGGATTGGCCTGAAAGCAGAAGCCCGGATAAATCCGGGCCACTGATGGGGGTTACAGGTCGCCGTAGCCCAGCGAACGCAGGGCGCGCTCGTCGTCGGACCACCCGCCTTTGACCTTGACCCAGAGGTTGAGCATGACCTTGGCGTCGAACAGGGTTTCCATGTCCTTGCGCGCGTCGGAACCGATGCGTTTGATGCGCTCGCCCTTGTCGCCAATGATGATCTTCTTCTGCCCGTCACGCTCCACCAGGATCAGAGCGTGGATATGCAGCACATGGCCCTGCTGCTTGAACTCTTCGATCTCCACGGTGATCTGGTACGGAAGCTCCGCACCCAGCTGACGCATGATCTTCTCGCGCACCAGCTCGGCGGCCAGGAAGCGGCTGCTACGGTCGGTGATCTGGTCTTCCGGGAAGAAGTGGTCGTTTTCCGGCAGGTGCTTGGCGATCAGGGCTTCGAGCGATTCGAGGTTGTGACCCTGCTGAGCGGAAATCGGCACGACCTCGGCATTCGGCAGTTGCTCCTGCAGCCACTGAAGATGCGGGATGAGGTCGGCCTTTTCGTCCATGCGGTCGGTCTTGTTGACCGCAATGATCAACGGGCCGGTCACGTACTGGACGCGTTCGAGCACCAGCTGGTCTTCGTCGGTCCAGCGCGTACGGTCAACCACGAAAATCACCACGTCGACGTCTTTCAACGCGGCCGAGGCATTGCGGTTCATGTAGCGGTTCAAGGCCTTGTCGTTAGCCTTGTGCATGCCCGGGGTATCGACGTAGATCGCCTGCACATCACCCTCGGTCTTGATGCCGAGCATGTTGTGACGGGTGGTCTGCGGCTTGCGCGAGGTGATCGCCAGCTTCTGCCCGAGGATGTGGTTGAGCAAGGTCGATTTGCCCACGTTGGGGCGGCCGACGATGGCCACGTAGCCGCAGCGGGTCGGATTGTTCTCAGTCATTGCCATTCTCCACGCCCAGGGCGATCAATGCAGCGGCGGCGGCGACTTGCTCGGCAATACGCCGGCTCACGCCCTGGCCACGGCTCTTGTTGTTCAGCAGCACCACTTCGCATTCGACGAAGAAGGTACGGCAGTGCGGTTCGCCCTGGATGTCCACGACCTCGTAACGAGGCAGCTCACAGCTACGCGACTGCAGAAATTCCTGCAGGCGGGTTTTCGGGTCTTTGTTGGTGTCGACCAGGGTCAGGCTGTCGAACTCGTCGGTCAACCAGGCCAGCACGCGCTCGCGAGCGGTCTGCATGTCGGCATCCAGGTAGATGGCACCGATCAGGGCTTCGAGGGCATCCGCCAGGATCGACTCGCGACGGAAACCGCCGCTCTTGAGCTCACCGGAGCCCAGACGCAAGTACTCACCCAGGTCGAAGCCCCGGGCCAGGCGGGCCAGGGTCTCGCCCTTGACCAGCCGCGCGCGCAGGCGCGACAGCTGGCCTTCGCGGGCCTGCGGGAAGCGCTCGAACAGCGCCTCGCCGGCGACGAAGTTGAGAATGGCATCGCCAAGAAACTCCAGGCGCTCATTGTTGCGCCCGGCATAGCTGCGATGGGTCAGGGCCAGCACCATCTGGTCCTGGTCTTTGAAGGTGTAACCGAGCTTGCGCTCGAGACGGGCAAGGGAAGCACTCATGCAGCCACCCGTTGGTTGTTCAACGCGTTGTTCAAATCAACTTCCTGAAAGACTGTTTGGCTGTGGCCCGTCGCGGCGAGCAACGAAACTCTCGATCCCTGAGAACACAGCCTATGTCAGAAATGCATTCGGCGCTGTCTGCTGGACAGCGCCGATGGGTATCAATGGATCAGGCCGACCCGCGACAGGTTGGGCAAGTGGCTGAGTTTGGGCTCTGGCCAGCTCATCCAGACCGCGAAGGCCTTGCCGACGATGTTCCGGTCCGGAACCATGCCGTGCAGTTCCTTGGGAATGTTCGGGTCATCCCAGTAACGGCTGTCGTTGGAGTTGTCGCGGTTGTCGCCCATCATGAAGTAATGGCCGGCTGGCACGGTCCATTGCTGGTCCGGCGGCATGCGATAACGGGTCATTTCCTTGCGGATCAGGTGTTCGGCCTCGCCCAGTTTTTCCTTGTACAGCTCGGCGCTGCCCAGGGTGCCTGGCTCGGCGCCGACCAGTTGCTCGGCGATCGGCTGACCATTGACGTACAACCGCTTGTCGTTGGTATAGCGGATCTGGTCGCCCGGCAGGCCAACCACACGCTTGATGTAGTTGACGTTAGGGTCGCTTGGGTAGCGGAACACCATCACATCGCCGCGCTGCGGGTCACCGACTTCGATGACTTTCTTGTCGATCACCGGCAGGCGAATACCGTAGGAGAATTTGTTCACCAGGATGAAATCGCCCACTTCCAGGGTCGGCTTCATCGACCCGGAAGGGATCTGGAACGGCTCGACCAGGAACGAACGCAACACCAGCACGATGAACAGCACCGGGAAGAACGACTTGCCGTACTCGACCAGCAACGGTTCCTTGTTCAGGCGCTCGACCACGGCCATTTCTGGCTGGGTGACGCTACCCTGGTAGTTGGCGATCGCTGCCCGCCGGCGCGGGGCCAGGAACAGCAGATCGATCAAACCCAACAGACCGCAAACGGCTACGGCGATGACGAGCAACAGCGGGAAATTTAGCGACATAGGACCTAGCTATCCAACCTGAGCACGGCGAGGAAGGCTTCTTGTGGAATCTCCACGTTGCCCACCTGTTTCATGCGTTTCTTACCGGCCTTCTGCTTCTCCAGCAGCTTTTTCTTACGGCTGACGTCACCACCGTAGCACTTGGCCAGTACGTTCTTTCTGAGCGCCTTGACGGTTGTCCGCGCAATGATCTGGCCGCCGATAGCTGCCTGGATCGCCACATCGAACATCTGCCGAGGGATCAGCTCCTTCATCTTCTCGGTCAACGCACGGCCTTTATAGGCCGCGTTGTCGCGGTGCACGATCAATGCCAGGGCATCGACCTTGTCGCCGTTGATCAGTACATCCAGCTTGACCAGGTTGGCCGACTGGTAACGATCGAAATGATAGTCCAGCGAAGCATAGCCGCGGCTGGTGGACTTGAGGCGGTCGAAGAAGTCCAGCACTACCTCGTTCATCGGCATGTCGTAACGCACTTGCACCTGGCTGCCGAGGAACTGCATGTCGCGCTGTACGCCACGTTTCTCGATGCACAGGGTGATGACGTTGCCCAGGTGTTCCTGCGGCACCAGAATGGTCGCGGTGACGATCGGCTCGCGGAAATCGGTGACGGACGAGACATCAGGCAGCTTCGACGGGTTGTCGACGATGATGGTTTCGCCGGTCTTGAGCTCCAGCTCGTAGATCACGCTCGGGGCGGTGGTGATCAGGTCCAGGTCGTATTCGCGCTCCAGGCGCTCCTGGATGATCTCCATGTGCAGCATGCCCAGGAAGCCGCAGCGGAAGCCAAAGCCCAGTGCGTCGGAGCTTTCCGGCATGTACTGCAGCGACGAGTCGTTCAGGGTCAGCTTCTGCAGGGCGTCGCGGAAGTCCTCGAAGTCGTCGGAGCTGACCGGGAACAGGCCGGCATAGACCTGTGGCTGGATCTTCTTGAAGCCTGACAGCACTTCGACCTCGGGGGTCGAGGACAGGGTCAGGGTGTCACCGACCGGTGCACCGTGAATGTCCTTGATGCTGGCGATGATGAAGCCTACTTCACCGGCTTTCAGATCAGCGGTCTGGGTATGCTTGGGCGTGAAGACACCGACGCTGTCGACCAGGTGCACCTTGCCGGTGGACTTGACCAGGATCTTGTCACCCTTCTTGACGCGGCCCTGGCGCACACGCACCAGCGAGACCACGCCCAGGTAGTTGTCGAACCAGGAGTCGATGATCAGCGCTTGCAGCGGTGCATCGATCTCGCCTTCGGGCGCGGGAATGGTGTGCACCAGGCGCTCGAGCACCTCGTCCACGCCCATGCCGCTCTTGGCGCTGCAGGCCACGGCGTCGGTGGCGTCGATACCGATGATCTTCTCGATCTCGTCCTTGACGCGGTCCGGGTCGGCCTGGGGCAGGTCCATCTTGTTCAGCACCGGCATCACTTCGAGGCCTTGCTCGATGGCGGTGTAGCAGTTGGCGACGGACTGGGCTTCAACGCCCTGGCCGGCATCCACCACCAGCAGTGCGCCTTCACAGGCAGCCAGCGAGCGCGAAACTTCATAGGTGAAGTCAACGTGGCCAGGCGTGTCGATGAAGTTCAGCTGGTAGGTCTTGCCGTCCAGTGCCTTGTAGTGAAGCGTGACGCTGTGGGCTTTGATGGTGATCCCGCGCTCGCGCTCCAGGTCCATGGAATCGAGGACCTGCGCTTCCATTTCGCGCGCCGACAGGCCGCCGCACATCTGGATGAAACGGTCGGCCAGCGTCGACTTGCCATGGTCGATGTGGGCGATGATGGAGAAATTGCGGATATGACTCAAATCACTCACGGGTCAACACTCGGAAAAGGCTGCGAGCCGGACGCCCGCCGAAAAATAGCCGGGAATTGTACCTCAACCAGCAGGGATATGGGAGATTCCTCTGACGCACGATACAGGCCGACTCCGGCAAATAATTGTGAAGACTCATGAAAAAGGGCAGCCGAAGCTGCCCTTTCCTACCTGCAGACCAGCTTATTCCGCTAGCTTGAAGGTGATGAAGCTCGCCCGCCCCTGGCGTAGCACACGCATGGAAACCGAGCGGTTCTTCGGCAGGTCCTTGGCGATTTCGGTGAACTGCTTGGCCGAAGCGATCGCCTGGTTGTTCAGGTGGCTGATGACATCACCCGGACGCAGGCCGATCATCGCTGCCGGGCCGTCCTGAACCTCTTTGATCACAACGCCGCCTTTGAGCTCCAGCGATTTCTTCTGCTCGGCGGTCAGGTCCGAGACAGACACACCAAGGCGGTTGCTGCTGCGCTCGGCGCTGCCGTCGGCGCCGGTCCCGGTGGCGATATCGGCATCATCATCTGGCATCGCGCCAATGGTCACATCCAGATTCTGGCGCTTGCCATTGCGAATGATCTCCAGCTTGGCCTTGGCGCCATCCTTGAGGGTACCGACCAGGTGCGGCAGGTCAGCCGACATGACGATCGGCTGGCCGTTCATGCTCAGGATCACATCACCCACCTGCAGGCCGCTCTTGGCGGCCGGGCCGTCTTCCAGCACCTGCGCCACCAGGGCACCGGCCGGTTTGTCGAGGCCGAAGGATTCCGCCAGGTCCTTGTTGACCTCCTGGATCACCACACCCAGCCAGCCACGGCTGACCTTGCCGTCTTTCTTCAGCTGATCGGAGACATCGATGGCCACGTCGATCGGAATGGCGAACGACAAGCCCATGAAGCCGCCCGAACGGGTAAAGATCTGCGAGTTGATACCCACCACCTCACCATTCATGTTGAACAGCGGGCCGCCAGAGTTACCCGGGTTGATCGCCACGTCGGTCTGGATGAACGGCACATAGGTGTCATTGGGCAGGGTACGCCCCTTGGCACTGACGATACCCTTGGTTACCGAATGGTCGAAGCCGAACGGCGAACCGATGGCTAGCACCCACTCACCCACCTTGAGCTTCTCGGAGTCGCCCAGTTTCACCGTTGGCAGGTTCTTGCCCTCGACCTTCAGCAGCGCCACGTCGGTGCGCGGGTCGGTGCCGACCAGCTTGGCCTGCATTTCGCTGCGGTCAGAAAGGCGGACGATGATTTCATCGGCATCGGCGACCACATGGTTGTTGGTCAGCACATAGCCATCGCTGGAAATGATGAAACCCGAGCCCAGCGACTGCGCCTCGCGCTGGCGATCACCCCGCGGCGAACGCGGCTGCTGCGGTATGTTGCGCTCGAAGAACTCGCGGAACATCGGCGGCAGGCCTTCGAGGTCCGGCATCTGCCCGGCGGCAATGCGGCGGTCCGGCAGCTTCTGCTTGGTACTGATGTTGACCACGGCCGGCGAGGCCTGCTCGACCAGGGTGGTGAAGTCCGGCAGGGCTTCCGCGGCCTGGGCGGTGAGCGCCTGACCGAGCATGAGCACGGCGGCGAACATCGATAGGTAGGGTTTCAAGCGTGGTATTGACATACGGCTCCCGTCACAACGAGCGTAGTTAACGTAAGACCCCTGCAGAAGCAGGAAAGGCCAGACTTCAAGAAGCCTGACCTATAGAAAATTTGGAGAGGGATTGCAAATGACAATGCTTTAATTTCATTTCAGCCGCATGTCCGTACGCCTTCGAATGGGCCGAAAAAAACGCGCCATCACTGGCGCGCCTGAGCATCCTGGGGCCGCATCGACAGCGCAATGCGCTCTGCAGTACCCAGTGGAATTTCGCCAACCACGGTGACCATCACCTTGCCCTTGGGCGTATTCAGGCGACGCGAAACCGCCGAGGTAGGGCCAAGCTGAGTACGCACATCGGCGCTGGCATCTTCCTTCACCGGCTCGAGGAACACCGAGAAGCGTGCCAGACCGTCGTCGTACATCAGGCTGCTGACGGCGCTGTCACGGGTGGGGTCACGGCGTACCGTGCTGTTGATCAACTCGAAACCTGGCGGCAGCCAGTCCGATCGCCAACCTGCAACGGCTTCGGTCTTGGCGCTGGCGACACGCTCCACCGGCTTGCAGGCAGCACTGGCATGCAACTGCGCATCAGTCGGCAGGTTGTCGGTATCAAGGCTGGTCATCTGGAAGCGTTCGAGCAACTGCCCCTTTTCGTTGAGCATCAACGAGCGCAGTGGCAGGCCGGTTTTACGATCCAGATGCAACTCGAACCCATAACGATGCTGGTCACGCGGGCTGAGCGAGACAATCACCGCATCGCGCCCGGCGACGCGCGACTTGCCCTGCACACTCAAGTCGTACCAACTCATCAACTTCAAGGGATCGAGCATGCGCGGCGCAGCGTCAGGCAGGCTGCTCACTCCACTGGCCAGGGCACCGCTGACGCACTGCACCTTGCCATCAACCCGCACGATTTCCTGGGCGGTGCCATCGAGCTGCAGAAGCCGCTCGCTGACTTTGCCGTCCTGAACTCGATGCCAGATATCGTGGGAAGAGAAGCTGCCGTTTCGTTCGTAGACGAAGGAGCCCTGATAACTCTGCTTTTGCTCGGCCTGTGCCAGCTTGTTCAACCACTCGCTCGCCTCGGGCGACGAGTTGGCTGCCAACGCTGGCACCGTCATGCAGCTGCCTATCAGCAGCGACAAGAGAGGTAGCGCGCGCATGATCCTCCTTACTTAGCGGTTTTCCAGGCTGGCGGCGCGGGCATACGGCAGGGCAGTTTCAGTGCCCTTGAGCGCGGATTCCTGCGCATGCTGACGCAGATAGCCTGGCAGACGCTGGTCCCAGCCGGCCTGGTTCTGCAGCACGCCGTTGGCCATTGGCCCGGTCGGTTGCTCACTGCTTTCACTATAGCCTGCCAAAACAGCCGGGCCCTGAGTTTGTGGCATGCTCAGGCCTTGCTGGACAGGTTGCTGCGAAGCCAGTTCGGCACCGGTGATTTCGTCCTGGTTGTACATCCGTACGCCAGCCAGCACCGCAACGGTGACCGAGGCGGCAACGGCCAGGCGGCCAAGGCTGCGCCATGGGCCTTTGTTGACTTTGGCCGGCACGGCCTCGTCAGCCAGCGCTGCAGACACCGCCGAGGCGATATCCAGTTGGGGCAGCAGCAGCTCCTTGTGCATCGCTGCGCGGGCTACCTGGTAACGCGACCAGGTGGCACGGGTTTCGGCATCATCGACGGCGTTCAACACCCGTCGTAATTCCAGTTCGTCCGCTTCGTTATCCATTACCGCGGACAGCGATTCCTGCAAAGCTTCACGACTCATGGCGGTTCCTCTCTTGGCTGTCGCCGCTGTCTCAGGTTTCCTGCAACAACGGCTGCAGGGCTTTATCTATGGCCTCCCGAGCGCGGAAGATTCGAGAGCGCACGGTACCCACCGGACATTGCATGACACTGGCAATGTCTTCGTAACTCAACCCATCGAACTCACGCAGGGTCAGGGCCGTGCGCAGATCTTCGGGCAGTTGCTGGATGGTGCGATGGACAGTGCCTTCGATTTCATCCCGCAACAGGGAGCGTTCTGGGGACTCGAGATCCTTGAGACCATGATCGCCGTCGTAAAACTCCGCATCCTCGGAGCTCACATCACTGTCTGGCGGCCGTCTTCCACGGGACACCAGGTAGTTCTTCGCCGTGTTGATGGCGATGCGGTACAGCCAGGTATAAAACGCACTGTCTCCGCGGAAATTGCCAAGCGCACGGTAAGCCTTGATAAAGGCTTCCTGCGCCACATCCTGGGCCTCGTGGGTATCGTGAACGAACCGCACGATCAACCCGAGAATCTTGTGCTGATACTTCAGCACCAACAGATCGAACGCTCGCCTGTCGCCGCGCTGCACGCGCTCGACAAGCTGCTGATCCTCTTCCTGGGTTAGCATGAACACTCCTCAGTGAACTCGAAGGAGCGTTGCAAAAGCCATCGTTCAGGCTTGCAAACATAGACTCGGGCTTTTCGCAAAAGTTCTCTCCTCCAAGCAAGTTTCCTGCGGCCCTTGGTCTGGCCCGCACGGAAGACGCGGCGCGGGCACGGCCGGCTGCGTCGATAATCAGGTTTCGGATACGCAGGTGTCAGCCCGGATAGAGCCGCCGCCACGCGTCGCCGCGCGAATTTCTGGCGCACGGGCAGCCTTCATAGGATTTCCAGCCATGTAGGAAAGT
Organism: Pseudomonas sp. NPDC012596; assembly: GCF_042902325.1. Taxonomy (NCBI): domain Bacteria; kingdom Pseudomonadati; phylum Pseudomonadota; class Gammaproteobacteria; order Pseudomonadales; family Pseudomonadaceae; genus Pseudomonas; species Pseudomonas sp. NPDC012596. The sequence goes on from NZ_JBIBEB010000005.1 coordinate 66,865, forward strand.
TCCCACGAAGATCGCCGTAACGTCGCAGGTGGCATGGAAATTGGCCACCGCAGGCTGCTATAAAGGCTGCCCGGCCACCTTTCACGATAGTTTCACAATGCCATCTGCGCGTGACTATTGTGCCGTGCCCTTTCCAAAGATTACTAGTGTCCCGACATGAGCCAACAATTCCAACATGATGTCCTGGTGATCGGCAGCGGCGCTGCCGGTCTCAGCTTGGCACTTAACCTTCCCAGCCACCTGCGCATTGCCGTGCTGAGCAAGGGCGACCTGGCCAACGGTTCGACGTTCTGGGCCCAGGGTGGTGTCGCCGCAGTACTGGACGACACCGATACCGTGCAGTCCCATGTCGAGGACACGCTCAATGCTGGCGGTGGCCTGTGCCACGAGGATGCGGTGCGTTTCACCGTCGAACACAGCCGTGAAGCCATCCAGTGGCTTATCGAACAGGGCGTGCCCTTTACCCGCGACGATCGGCACAGTGTCGACGACGGCGGTTTCGAATTTCACCTCACCCGCGAAGGCGGGCATAGCCACCGGCGCATCATCCACGCCGCCGATGCCACGGGCGCGGCCATTTTCACCACGCTGCTGGAACAGGCCCGCAAGCGCGCGAACATCGAGCTGCTCGAGCAGCGTGTAGCGGTCGACCTGATCACCGAGCGCCGCCTGGGCCTGCCCGGCGATCGCTGCCTGGGTGCCTATGTGCTGAATCGCAACAGCGGTGAGGTGGACACCTTTGGTGCGCGCTTCACCGTGCTGGCCACCGGCGGCGCGGCCAAGGTCTACCTGTACACCAGCAACCCCGACGGTGCCTGCGGTGATGGAATCGCCATGGCCTGGCGCGCCGGCTGCCGGGTAGCCAACCTTGAGTTCAACCAGTTCCACCCGACCTGCCTGTACCACCCGCAGGCCAAGAGCTTCCTGGTCACCGAGGCCTTGCGCGGCGAAGGCGCCCTGCTGCGCCTGCCCAACGGTGAGCGCTTCATGCCGCGTTTCGACCCGCGCGAAGAACTGGCCCCACGCGATATCGTCGCGCGCGCCATCGACCACGAAATGAAGCGCCTGGGCGTGGACTGCGTGTACCTGGACATCACCCACAAACCGGCTGACTTCATCAAGAGCCACTTCCCGACCGTCTACGAACGCTGCCTGACGTACGGTATCGACATCACCCGTCAGCCGATCCCGGTGGTGCCGGCTGCCCACTACACCTGTGGCGGGGTGGTGGTCGACGATCGTGGGCACACTGACGTGCCAGGCCTGTATGCCATCGGCGAGACCAGCTTCACCGGCCTGCACGGCGCCAACCGCATGGCCAGCAATTCGCTGCTCGAATGCTTCGTCTATGGCCGCGCCGCTGCCGCGGACATCCAGGCGCACCTGGACCAGGTCGCGATGCCCAAGGCTCTGCCCTGCTGGGACGCCAGCCAGGTCACCGACTCGGATGAGGACGTGATCATTGCGCACAATTGGGATGAGTTGCGCCGCTTCATGTGGGACTACGTGGGGATCGTGCGCACCAGCAAGCGCCTGCAACGTGCCGAGCACCGCGTTCGCCTGCTGCTCGACGAGATCGACGAGTTCTACAGCAACTACAAGGTCAGCCGCGATCTGATCGAGCTGCGCAACCTGGCCCAGGTGGCGGAACTGATGATTCGCTCGGCCATGCAGCGCAAGGAAAGCCGCGGCTTGCATTACACCCTGGATTACCCGTCGATGCTGCCCGAGGCCAAGGACACCATTCTGAGCCCGACCTGAAGGTCGGCGTCGCCTTTTTCGCGGGCAAGCCCGTTCGCACAGTTACCCGCGAAGAAGCCGACACTGAATATCGCTAATGCCCAGCAACCTCAGCCCACCGGCGCCGGCTGAACTTCAGCCTTAGCCGCAAGCGCCGGTGCTGTTCGGCCTCCAGGGCATCGCGGACAATGCATTGGCTTTCACCAAACCAGTGCCCCGGCCGCACGAACCGCAACACCACCAAACCCGGCAGCGCTACGCTATCCCGACACAAGCGCACGGCCTGCCAACCCTCGGCACGGCAGAACAGCCGCCAGCCAAGCGCATCACGCCGCAGGCCGGTGACGGCGCGAGCATGGGTCAGCAGGATACGTCGAGGGATGGCCCAGCAAGCATGGGCAAGGCAAAGGGCTACAGCAGGAAGGCAAAGCCACCAGGGTGTCGTACTCAGCCACAAGGCAGACTGTGCCAGCCCCTGGCAGATCAGATAGGCCGTCAGCAACAGGCGTGAGCCTTGCCAACGGCACTCGAAACACTCACTTGGGCTGGACACGGTCCAGGATGATGCGGACCATGCGCTGCAGCTCCGGGTCTTCGGACTCGGTGCGCTCCATGAACCAGCCGAACATGTCCTGATCTTCACAGCTCAACAGGCGCACATAGAGTTCGCGGTCGGCATCGCTCAGGGTCGCATAGACCTCCTGGGTGAAAGGCACCAGCAGTACGTCGAGTTCCAACATGCCACGGCGGCTGTGCCAGAAAAGCCGGTTGAGTTCAGTTTGTTCGACCATGGGGCCCTCCTCAAATGGGCCGCCAGTATACAGCCCGGCGCACGAAGCGGCACGAGGCGTTGGTCTAGTCACCTACCTATTTTGTTACTGGCGTTCTATGATGGCCGCCAGTCTTTAGCCACCGCGATCCCCCATGGCCGATTCCGCTTTCTTCAGCCCCTTGTCCCACGAGGGCATCCTCGCCGTCCGCGGCTCCGACGCCGGCAAGTTCCTGCAGGGCCAGCTGACCTGCAACATCAACTACCTCAGCCTGGAGCACGCCAGCCTTGGCGCCCGCTGCATGGTCAAAGGGCGCATGCAGTCGAGCTTCCGTATCCTGCCCGAAGGCAACGGCTACCTGCTGGCCATGGCCAGCGAACTGCTCGAGGCGCAACTGGCCGACCTGAAGAAGTACGCCGTGTTCTCCAAGGCCACGCTCAGCGACGAAAGTGCCGCCTGGGCGCGGTTCGGCCTGCAGGGCGGTGACGCGGCGCTGCAGGCGCTGGGTTTGAGCATGCCGACCGGCGCCGGCACCACCGTGCGCCATGAAGGCCTGATCGCCATTGCCGTGTCCGAAGGCCGCGCCGAGCTCTGGGTGCCCGCAGACGCTGCTGCCAGCGTGCGCGAAAAACTCAGTGCGGTATTGCCCGAAGGCAGCCTCAACGACTGGCTGCTGGGCCAGATCCGCGCAGGGATTGGCCAGGTCATGGGCCCGACCCGCGAGCTGTTCATCCCGCAGATGATCAACCTGCAGGCCGTCGATGGCGTGAGTTTCAAGAAAGGTTGCTACACCGGCCAGGAAATCGTCGCCCGCATGCAGTACCTGGGCAAGCTCAAGCGCCGTCAGTACCGCCTGCTGCTCGACCAACAGGACATCCCTGCGCCGGGCGCCGAAATCTTCTCGCCTACCCACGGCTCGTCTGTGGGTGAAGTGGTGCTTGCGGCCAGCACTGGCCAGGGCTGCGAACTGCTTGCGGTGCTGACTGCCGAGGCAGTGGCGGACAACAACCTGCACCTGGGCAGCCTTGAAGGCCCACGCCTGCATGTGTCGAGCTTGCCTTACGAACTGGACCGCGACCGGGAAATCCAGCGCTGACCAGCCCGCCACCCCTGCGGTAGAGAAGTACATGAACAAGCTGGCCGAGATGGTTCAAGCACAGTTGCTCGCGGCCATCGCCAACGATGACCTGGTCTTGCCGACCCTCCCGGAAGTGGCCTTGAGCATCCGCGAGGCGGCGGAGGACACCGAGATCAGCGTTGCCGCACTGAGCAAGGTGATCGGCCGCGATGCCGCCCTCTCGGCACGCCTGATCAAGGTGGTCAATAGCCCGCTGTTGCGCGCGGCGGTCGAGGTCACCGACCTGCACACCGCCATCACGCGACTGGGCATCAACTACAGCTGCAACTTGGCGATCGGCCTGGTGATCGAGCAGATCTTCCATGCCCGCTCGTCTGCGGTGGAGCAGAAGCTCAGGGATATCTGGGCGAACAGCCTCGAAGTAGCGGGCATCAGCTACGAACTTTGTCGTCGTTTCACCCAGTTGAAACCTGACCAGGCGACCCTTGGCGGCCTGGTCCATCAGATCGGCGCGCTGCCGGTGCTGATCTATGCCGAAGAGCACAACGAACTGCTCTCCGACCCGGTCTGCCTGCACTACGTGATCGAGCAGATCCAACCGGTGCTGGGCGACAAGATACTGTCCTCATGGGAATTTCCCGAGCAGTTGGTGCAACTGCCTAGCCAGGTGCAGGACCTGGACCGGCAAACCGACAAGGTCGACTACATCGACGTGGTGCAGATTGCCCGGTGCATCAGCCAACGCGGGCGTAGCCGGCCGCTGGCGGCGCTGCCGGCCTATCGGCACCTGGGGTTGCCATTTGGCACCGAGCTGGAAATAGGCGAGCTGCTGGAAGCGCGGAGCCTGTTGCGCTGACCTGGGCTGCCCGGGCCAGCCTTTTCGCGGGGCAAGCCCACACCCAAAGGTGGACTGCATCAGCGAAGGGGGCGGGACTGGGCCCCATCAATCCGCGATAAAACTCACCCGCACCTTCAACCCGCCGTTCTCGCCATCGTGCAGGCTGATCTGCGCCAGATGTGCGCGGCAGATCTCACCGACGATTGCCAGGCCCAACCCGCTCCCCTGCGCACTGCGCCGGTAGAAGCGCTCGAACACCCGTTCGCGCTCATCCTCGGGGATGCCGGGCCCATCGTCCTCGACCTCCAGCACCGCCGGCGCCATCACCCGCAAGATCACGTTACCGCCCGCAGGCGTGTGGGCCAAGGCGTTGTCCACCAGGTTGCTCAGCAGTTCGTTCAACAACGTGGGTTCGCCCTTGAGCCACACCGGTGCCTCGGCCTCCAACGCGAGCGCCACGCCGCGTTTGTGCGCGAGCGGCGCCATGGCCATGCCCAGCTCACGGGCCAGCTGGCTGAGGTCCAGGCGCTGGGCGCCCCCTTCGGCAATCGCCCGAGCGCCATTTTCAACCCGTGCCAACGACAGCAGCTGGTTGGCCAGGTGGGTCAGCCGATCGGTGCCTTGCGCAGCGGCCTCCAGGGTCTGGCGCCACTCCTCGGGCTGTTGCGAACGCAAGCCGAGTTCGACCCGCGCCTTGAGCGCCGCCAGCGGTGTACGCAGCTCGTGGGCGGCCTCGGCGATGAACTGCGCCTGGCGTTCGAACTGCTCGCGCAGCCGTTCAGTGAAGTGGTTCAACGCGCGCACCAGCGGGCTTAGTTCGCGCTGCACCTGCACCAGCGGCAGTGCGCGCAGGTCATCCGGCTGGCGCTCCTCCACGGCCGTGCGCAGGCGCTCAAGCGGGCGCAACGCCGCGCTGATCGCAAACCAGACCATCACCAACGCACCCAACGCGAGCATGCCCAGGCGCAGCAAGGTGTCGGCCATCAGCCCACGGGCCATGCTGACCCGCGCTTCCTCTGTCTCGGCCACACGGATTTCTGCCATGCCGTTCATGTTGGGCTCACTCACTGCCTTGAGCAGGCTGACCACACGCACGTCCTGGCCGAGGTAGGTGGCGTTGTAGAAACGCGCAAGCGCCGGATAATCGTCGGTGCGCGGTGTGCCGGGCGGTGGCGGCGGCAGTTTCTCGTAGCCCGAGATCAGCTTCTGGTTGATGTCCAGCACCTGGTAGTAGATGCGCCCGGCGCTGTCATAGGCAAAGGTGTCCAGCGCCACATAGGGCACATCGGCGCTCAGGGTACCGTCACGCTGGGACAGGCCGGCGGCGATGGTGCGCGCCGAGGCCAGCAAGGTGCGGTCGTAGGCGGTGTCGGCAGCTTCGCGGCCATTCCAGTAGGCACTCAGGCCGCTGGCCAGCATCAACACCACCAGCAACAGCGCCAGGTTGCCCAGCAAGCGCCCGCGCAGGCTGCCGTCGTCACGCATCACGGTGCTCAAGCAGATAACCCAGGCCGCGGAAGGTGACGATAGCCACCTGCTGGCCGTCGAGCTTCTTGCGCAGGCGGTGGATGTAGATTTCGATGGCGTCGGGGCTGGCTTCCTCGTCCAGGCCGAACACCTGGGCGGCCAGCTGCTCCTTGCTCATCACTCGGCCCGGGCGGGCGATCAACGCTTCCAGCACGCTCTGCTCGCGCGAAGTCAGGGTCAGGTTGTCCTCGCCCAGGCTGAAGCGCCGGGTATCGAGGTCATACACCAGCGGCCCGCAGCGCTGCTGGCGTTCGCCACCGAGCACGCTGCGCCGCAGCAGCGCTTTGACTCGGGCTTCCAGCTCGGTCAGTTCGAAGGGTTTGGCCAGGTAATCATCGGCCCCCAGGTTCAGGCCATGCACACGGTCTTTCACGTCGCTGCGGGCGGTCAGCATCAGCACCGGCAGGGTCTTGCCACGGCCGCGCAGACGCGCCAGCACCTCGAAGCCATCCATGCGCGGCAGGCCCACGTCGAGGACGGCAACGGCATATTCCTCGCTGGCCAGGGCCAGGTCGGCGGCCACGCCATCGTGCAATACATCCACGGTCAAACCGTGGCTCTTGAGGGCCTGGGCCACGCTTTCGGCCAGTTGCAGATGGTCTTCGACCAGCAGCACACGCATCGGATTCTCCCTGCTCGGGTGGGGCGGTGGCGCGGAGTGTACCGCTGTCACCCCGTCTGTGAAGCCCCATGTGACAAACCTTTCAGGCTGAAAGGTTAGCGAAAGGTTCGTTACCTAGCATCGCACCACGGTCGCCCCGCGCGCCGAAAAAAGCACCAGCAAGGTGCAACGAATAAGAACAATAACGGAGCCATCCTCGATGCTGTCATCGCAGCCGCAGGCGTACGCGCCTACCCGTTCCCTGTCCGCACGCCCGCCCGCCTATGCCTGCGCACTTGCGCTTGCCGGCGTTGCCCCGACCAGCCAGGCCGCCTTCTTCGAAGACAGCACGGCGACCTTCGAAACCCGCAACATGTACTTCAACCGCGACTTCCGCGACGGCACCAGCGCGCAGCAATCCAAGCGCGACGAATGGGCCCAGGGCTTCATGCTCAACTTCGAGTCCGGCTACACCGATGGCCCCGTAGGCTTTGGCCTGGACGCGCTGGGCATGCTCGGTATCAAGCTCGACTCCAGCCCCGACCGCACCGACACCGGCCTGCTGCCGACCCACGATGATGGCAGGGCCGCCGATGAGTACTCCAAGCTCGGCCTGACCGGCAAAGTGAAGGTGTCGAAGACCGAACTGAAAGTCGGCACGCTGATCCCCGAATTGCCGACCCTGCAGCCCAACGACGGGCGCATCCTGCCGCAAACCTTCGAAGGCGGCCTGCTCACCTCGCAGGAAGTCAAAGGCCTGACCTTCACCGGCGGGCGCCTGGACAAGGCCAAGGACCGCAATGACACCAACTGGGAAGACCTGGCCCTGAACAACAAGAACGGCCGCTTTGGCGGCACGTTCAGCGCCGACAACCTCGACCTGGCCGGCCTCGACTACACGTTCACCGACCGTATCACCGGCAGCTACCACTTCGCCCAGCTCGATGACATCTACCGCCAGCACTTCATCGGCATGCTCGCCACCCAGCCCTGGGGCCCGGGCACCTTCGGCGCCGATCTGCGCCTGGCGATCAGCGATGACGCAGGCGCAGCCAAGGCCGGGCGCATCGAAAACACCACGTTCAACGGCATGCTCAGCTACAGCCTGGGCGGGCACAAGGTCAGTGGCGCCTGGCAGCAGCTGTCCGGTGACAGCGCCTTCCCCTACATCGATGGTGCCGACCCTTACCTGGTCAACTTCGTCCAGATCAACGACTTCGCCGGTGCCGACGAACGCTCCTGGCAGGCCCGCTACGACTACAACTTCGCCGCCCTGGGTATCCCTGGGCTGACCTTCATGACCCGCTACATCAACGGTGACAACGTCAGCCGCGCCGCCGGTGGCGAGGGCAAGGAGTGGGAGCGCAACACCGAGTTCAAGTACGTGGTACAAAGCGGCCCGTTGAAAAACGTCGCCGTGCGCCTGCGCAACGCCACCTTCCGTTCCAACTTCGCCCGCGATGCCGACGAAGTGCGGCTGCTGGTGAGCTACAGCGTGGCCCTGTGGTAACCCAATAACAACAATGCTCACGGAGATAGACGATGACCTTTTCACTGCGCCGCCTCGTCCTGGCTACCGGTTGCCTGCTGCTGGCCGGCAATGCCCTCGCTGCCGAACCGAAACGCCCTGAATGCATCGCCCCGGCCTCGCCCGGCGGCGGTTTCGACCTGACCTGCAAGCTGGTGCAAAGTGCCCTGGTGCAGGAGAAGATCCTCAGCAAACCGATGCGCGTTACCTACATGCCCGGCGGTGTCGGCGCGGTGGCGTACAACGCTGTGGTTGCCCAGCGGCCGGGCGATGCCGGCACGCTGGTGGCGTGGTCCAGCGGCTCCCTGCTGAACCTGGCCCAGGGCAAGTTCGGCCGCTTTGACGAGAACGCCGTGAAATGGCTGGCGGCGGTCGGCACCAGCTACGGCGCCATCGCGGTGAAAAGCGATTCGCCCTACAAGACCCTCGACGACCTGGTCGCGGCGTTGAAGAAAGACCCGAGCAAGGTGGTGATCGGTTCCGGTGGCACCGTCGGCAGCCAGGACTGGATGCAGACTGCGCTGATCGCCAAGGCCGCCGGCATCAACCCGCGCGACCTGCGCTACGTGGCGCTGGAAGGCGGCGGCGAAATCGCCACGGCACTGCTGGGTGGCCACATCCAGGTCGGTTCCACCGACATTTCCGACTCCATGCCGCACATCCAGAGCGGCAACATGCGCATCCTCGCCGTGTTCTCGGAAAACCGCCTGGACGAGCCGGAAATGAAGGCCATCCCGACCGCCAAGGAACAGGGCTACGACATCGTCTGGCCGGTGGTGCGCGGCTTCTACCTGGGGCCGAAGGTGAGCGATGAAGACTACGCCTGGTGGAAACAGTCGTTCGACAAGATGCTCGCCTCCGAGGATTTCGCCCAGCTGCGTGACCAGCGCGAGCTGTTCCCGTTTGCCATGACCGGTGAAGAGCTGGACGGCTATGTGAAGAAACAGGTGGCGGACTACAAGGCGCTGGCCAAGGAATTTGGCCTGATTCAGTAAATCGCCGATTACCTGAACCGATCCCTGTGGGGGCGGGCTTGCCCCGCGAAACTGACACCGCGCTGCATGGCATCGGCTTTGCCGGTGTTGGCGGGGCATGCCAGCTCCCACAAAGTCCGCGCCCAATGAGGATTTACTCATGATCCTGCAACGTATCTTCGCCCTGGCTCTGCTGGCGGTGTGCGCCGCCCTGGCCGTGATGGCCTGGCCCTACCAGGCGGCGTTTTCCTACGAACCGGTCGGCCCCCGCGCCTACCCGCTGCTGATGCTCGGCCTGATGGGCCTGGGCCTGCTGTACCTCGCCATCCGTCCTACGCCGATCGTGCGCAAGGATGACGAGCCAGCGCTGGACCGCGAAACCCTGATCAAGATCGCCGCCTGCGTCGGCCTGCTGATCGTCTTCGCCGCTACCTTCGAGGCCCTGGGCTTCATCCTCAGCGCCATGCTGGTCGGTATCCCCATGGCCCGGCTGTATGGCGGCCGCTGGCTGCACAGCGCCATCGTGGTGGTGGGCATGAGCCTGTTCCTCTACTGGCTGTTCGACCGCGTGATGGACGTCCCCCTACCCCTTGGCCTGCTGAGCGCACTGGAGAACTGACACATGGATACCTTGAGCTACCTGGGCCAGGGCTTCGGCGTCGCGCTGAGCCCGTACAACCTGGTCACCGCCCTGTCGGGCACGTTGATCGGCACCGTAGTCGGCCTGCTGCCAGGCCTGGGCCCGATCAACGGCGTGGCGCTGCTGATCCCGATCGCCTTTGCCCTCGGCCTGCCACCGGAGTCTGCGCTGATCCTGCTGGCTGCGGTGTACCTGGGCTGCGAATACGGCGGGCGGATCAGCTCGATCCTGCTGAACATCCCCGGCGAAGCCTCGACCGTGATGACCACCCTCGATGGCTACCCGATGGCCCGCAAGGGCCTGGCCGGCGTGGCCTTGTCGTTGTCGGCGTGGAGTTCGTTCATCGGCGCCTTCATCGCCACCTGCGGCATGGTGCTGTTCGCCCCGCTGCTGGCGAAATGGGCGATAGCCTTCGGCCCGGCAGAGTATTTCGTGCTGATGGTGTTCGCCATCGTCTGCCTAGGCGGCATGGCCGGCGACAAACCGTTGAAGACCTTCATTGCCGCGCTGATCGGCCTGTTCCTTTCGGCAGTCGGCATCGATGCCAACAGCGGCGTGTACCGCTTCACCGGTGACAGCGTGCACCTGGCCGACGGTATTCAGTTCGTGGTGCTGGTGCTGGGGCTGTTCTCGATCAGCGAAATTCTCCTGCTGCTGGAGAAGACTCACCATGGCCACCAGGCGGTCAAGGCCACCGGGCGCATGTTGTTCAACGTCAAGGAAGCCGCGTCGGTGTTCGCGGTCAACATCCGCTGCGGCCTGCTCGGTTTCATCATGGGCGTGCTGCCGGGCGCCGGCGCAACGCTGGCCAGCGCCGTGGCCTACATGACCGAAAAACGCATTGCCGGTACCAAGGGCAACTTCGGCAAGGGTGATGCACGCGGCCTTGCCGCGCCGGAAACCGCCATCGGTGCCTCCTGCTGCGGCGCCCTGGTGCCCATGCTGACCTTGGGCGTGCCTGGCTCGGGTACCACGGCAGTAATGATCGGCGCACTGACGCTGTACAACATCACCCCGGGCCCGCTGCTGTTCGAACAGCAACCAGACATCGTCTGGGGCCTGATCGCGTCGCTGTTCATCGCCAACATCATGCTGGTGATCCTGAACATCCCGATGATCCGCATCTTCACCCGCATCCTCGCCGTGCCGAACTGGGCGCTGGTGCCGGTGATCGCGATCATCACCGCGATCGGTGTATACGCCGTGCATGCCACCACCTTCGACCTGTTCCTGATGGTCGGCATCGGCATCATGGGTTACATCCTGCGCAAGCTGGACTTCCCGCTGTCGCCGATTCTGCTGGGGTTCATCCTCGGCGGCCTGATGGAGCAGAACCTGCGCCGCGCGCTGTCGATTTCCAACGGTGAGCTGGGCATTCTCTGGTCGAGCCCGATCAGCATGTCGGTATGGGTATTGACCATTTGCATGCTGACCCTGCCGCTGCTGCGCATCTGGCGCAAGCGCGCCCAGCAGCGCCGGGCGATGGCCGATGCCTGACCGGTCGTTGCCGCTGTTCTGGGCGACGGGGCTGGTCGGCCTGGCGGGCGGGTATCTCGCCAGTCTGGTCGGCTGGCCGCTGCCCTGGATGGTCGGCTCGTTGCTGGCGATCATCCTGGTGCGTTGCCTGACGCCGTGGCAGTTGTCGGAAATCCCCAACGGCCGTAAATGCGGGCAATGCATCATCGGCCTGGGGATTGGCCTGCATTTCACCCCGGCGGTGATCGAACAGGTGGCCAGCCATTTCGTGCTGATCTTCTTTGCTGCGCTGTTCACCACCGTTTCCAGCGTGGTCGGCGTGTGGTTGCTGCGGCGCACCGGCGAGGACCGGGCCACGGCATTTTTCGCCAGCATGCCTGGCGGCTCCGGGGAGATGGTCAACCTGGGTGCGCGCAATGGCGCGGTGCTCAGCCAGGTGGCCGCCGCGCAGAGCCTGCGCGTGCTGGCGGTGGTGCTGTGCGTGCCGGCGCTGTTCAAGTTCCTCATCGGTGATGGCGTGCCGCTCAATCATGCCGGCAGCGTAAGCTGGGGCTGGCTGGCATTGATCGCACCGCTGGGGGTGGCGGTCGGTTTCGTCTGGCAGCGCTTGCGCCAGCCTAACCCTTGGCTGTTCGGGCCCTTGCTGGTGGCCGCGACAGCAAGCCTGGCGGGCGATCTGCAGATAGCCTTGCCCAACGGCGCCAGCCAGATCGGCCAATGGCTGATCGGCAGTGGCCTGGCCTGCCACTTCAACCGCGCGTTTTTCCGTCGCGCACCCTCGTTTCTGGGGCGCACCTTGCTGGCCACAGCGCTTTGCATGCTGATTGCCGGCAGTGCCGCGTGGGGGTTGAGCGTGCTGACTGCGCTGGACCTGCGTTCGCTGACCCTGGGGATGATGCCCGGCGGGATTGCCGAGATGAGCCTGACGGCGGAAACCTTGCAGTTGTCAGTGCCGCTGGTGACGGCGTTGCAGGTGATGCGGTTGTTGTTCGTGCTGTTTCTGGCGGAGCCGCTGTTCAGGGTGTGGAACGCTGATCAGCGGCAACCGCGAAAAAGCTGAATCTACAAGGGCGGCAACGCCCAGTCGATCGGCGCTAGCCCACGCTGTTGAAGGAAGCCGTTGGTCCGGCTGAAGTGCCCGCAGCCGAGGAACCCACGATAGGCCGACAACGGCGACGGGTGCACCGACTTCAGCACCAGATGCTTGGTGCCGTCGATCAGCTTCTGCTTGCTCTGAGCGTGCGCGCCCCACAACAGGAACACCACGTTCGAGCAACGCTCGCTGACGACCTGGATGATACGGTCAGTGAAGAATTCCCAACCTTTCTTGGCATGCGAAGCAGCGTTGGCGCGCTCGACGGTCATGGTCGTGTTCAGCAGCAGTACGCCCTGCTCGGCCCAGCTCTGCAGGTAACCGTGGTTGGCGATGGGTATGTTCAGGTCGCGCTGCAGCTCCTTGTAGATGTTCACAAGCGACGGCGGCGTGGGTACGCCTGGCTGCACCGAGAAGCACAGGCCGTGGGCCTGACCGGGGCCGTGGTACGGGTCCTGGCCGAGGATCACCACCTTCACCTGCTCCAGCGGCGTGGAGTTGAGCGCGTTGAAAATCAGCGGCCCTGGCGGGTAGATTTCCTTGCCGGCAGCGTATTCCTGGCGCAGGAATTCACGCAGCTGGTGCATGTAGGGCTGGTCGAATTCGGCACGCAGTGCGTCTTTCCAGCCGGGCTCGAGTTTGATGCGATCGTCGTCAGTCATGGGGGCGTCCGTAATCAATGGCGCGACACTAGGTAAGCCATCCCCCCTTGTCAATCGGTCCGACCGACGACCGGCGTGATCGGCCAGGCAGGCCATACTAGGGGGACGACTGGAGCGAGGTAGTCCATGGCCATTCACTGCGAGGTACTCACCGGCGTCGACGGCGCCCGAATCGGCATTGCCACCCTGGATGCGCCCAAGGCGCTCAATGCCCTCAACCTGCCGATGATCGAGGTGCTCGGCGAACAGTTGCATGAGTGGGCCCGCGACCCGGGCGTGGTCTGCGTATTGCTGCGTGGCAATGGCGCCAAGGCGTTTTGCGCGGGTGGCGACGTCCGTGCGCTGGCCCAGGCCTGCCGCAAACACCCAGGCAGCGTGCCCCCCCTGGCGGCGTCGTTCTTTGCCGCCGAGTATCGCCTCGACTATCTCATCCACACCTACCCCAAACCGCTGCTGTGCTGGGGCCATGGCCATGTGCTGGGCGGCGGCATGGGGCTGCTGCAGGGTGCCAGGGTCCGCATCGTCACGCCCAGCAGCCGACTGGCAATGCCGGAGATCAGCATAGGCCTCTACCCCGACGTGGGTGCCAGCTGGTTCCTTGGCCGCCTGCCGGGCAAGCTGGGGCTGTTCCTCGGGCTGACTGGCGCGCCCATCAATGCCCGAGACGCCCTCGACCTGGGCCTGGCTGACCGGTTCCTTGGCGAGCATCAGCAAGAAGGCCTGATCGACGAGTTGCTGCAGATGAACTGGCAAGAGCAGACCGATTTGCAACTCAACAGCCTGCTCAAGTCAGAGCAGCACCGTGCCTTTGCCGAACTGCCCAAGGCGCAATGGCTGCCGCGGCGCCAGGCGATCGATGCGCTGCTGGATGTCGCGGACCCTGCGGCCGCATGGCGGGCACTCGAAGGGCTTAACCACCATGAAGACCCGCTGCTGGCCGAGGCAGGCCAACGCTTGCATCAGGGCTGCCCACTGACGGCACACCTGGTGTGGGAGCAGATACGCCGCGCCCGGCACCTGTCATTGGCGCAGGTGTTCCAGATGGAGTACAGCATGAGCCTCAATTGTTGCCGTCACCCCGAGTTCAGCGAAGGGGTGCGCGCCCGCTTGCTGGACAAGGACAACCAGCCGCGCTGGCACTGGCCGGATGTGGCGCAGGTGCCCGCCGCGGTGGTCGAGGCGCATTTCGTCAAGATATGGGAGGGGCGACATCCGCTGGCTGACCTGGCATGAACAAGGGCCGCAGCAGCGGCCCCTTCATGCTCAGCGTTGCCAGTTGCGATCACCGCCGCGCCTGCCATCAGGCCGGCGGTCACGATCACCCCGGCCGTTGGAATGCCAGCGGTCGTTCTGATACCGCCGGCTGTCATTGCGGTAGTCATGCCGGTCGCGATCGCGCCCGTAGTCATAGCGCTGACGGTTGCCATAGTCATAGCGCGGGTTGCCATGCCACTGGTTCAAACCCGGCTGCGGATGCGGCCGGTAGTGCGGCACGGGTGCCGGCCGGTAGTAACGCGGCGCCGGCTGATAGTAATAGCGCGGTTGTGGCGTTACATAGTAGCGGTCATGGCGATAGTAACCCGGCGACACATAGCGGTCGGTAGTGTAGTAATCGGAGCGGTAGTAGCTGCCCCCCTGGTAGTAGGGTACGCAGGCGGTTGTCATCAGACCCAACAGGGCGATCAACAGAATTCGATAGGACATGGCGGCCTCCTGGACCGCTGGGGTGCCCGAACAGCGGCGCTGGCGAGCGTCGACCGCAAAGCGTTCATCGACACTGAATAAGACATTGCGGCCAACGTGCAGTGCCATTTCTGCAACAATTTGAAACAGCACGGATACCCACAAAAAACCTGCAGTCTTTTTCCGGTCATGTCACTAGAATGATCGCCTCGGCACACATCACGGGACGATCATGCCTTCACGCTCCGCATTGTTTTCGCAGCGCTCGTTGATCCTCACCCTGCTGATGCTGCTGGCCTGTGGCTTTCTCGCCACCTCGCTGCTCAGCTACTTCGCTTCACGCAGCGCGATCCGCGATGGCATCGTCAACACCGAGTTGCCGCTGACCTCCGATACCGTCTATTCGGAGATTCAAAAAGACCTCATCCGCCCGGTGCTGATCGCCTCGATGATGGCCCAGGACACGTTCCTGCGCGACTGGGTGCTCGCCGGCGAACAGGACCCCCAACGCGTCACGCGCTTCCTCGGCGAAGTGATGGGCAAGCAGGACACCTTCACCTCCTTTTTCGTCTCAGACCGCAGCCTGACCTACTACCAGGCCAAGGGGGTACTCAAGCATGTCGAGGCAGGTACCTGGCGTGACGCCTGGTACTTCCGCCTGCGCGCGCTCAAGGCGCCTTACGAAATCAACGTCGACCTGGACATGGCCAACCACGACAGCCTCACGGTCTTCATCAACTACAAGGTGCTGGACTACCAGCAGCGCTTCATCGGCGCTACCGGGGTGGGCCTTAGCGTGGACGCGGTGGTCAAACTGATCGACACCTACCAGCGGCGTTACCAGCGCTCGGTGTTCTTCACCGATGCCAAGGGCAAGGTCTTGCTCAGCGGTTCTGATGGCGGCCCACATGGCCTGCGGGCCGGCCAGCCACTGCGCGACAACCCCGGCCTGGACGAGCTGCTGGAGCAGGGGCCGGTACCCGCCGAAGGCAGCCATGAATACACGGACAGCGAGGGCCACAGCCATTTCCTGAATGTGCGGCATTTGCCGGAGCTTGACTGGTACTTGCTGGTGGACAAGCGCGAGACTGGTGCCCTGGATCGGGTACGCCACTCGCTGTATCTGAACCTTGCGATCTGCGCGATGATCACGCTGGTGGTGCTGTCGCTGTTGCATGCCATGCTCAGGCGTCATCAGGCCAGCATCGAGGCCCTGGCCACCCTCGACAGCCTTACCGGGCTGCCCAACCGGCGCAGCTTCGACCTGCTGGCGGCCCAGGCCCTGCAGGAGGCCCAGCGTGATTGCGCGCCGCTGGTGGCGCTGCTGATCGACCTCGACCATTTCAAGGCGCTAAACGATACCCACGGCCACCTGGCCGGCGACGAAGTGCTGCGCCAGTTCGCCAATGTGCTGCAAGGCAGCCTGCGCCAGTCGGATATACTCTGCCGCTGGGGCGGCGAGGAATTCATTGTGCTGCTGCGCGAAATCGAAGGCCGGCAAGCGCTCGACGTGGCGGAAAAGATCCGTCGGCGCACCGAGCAGCTGACCTTCAGCTACGACGAACAGCCGCTGCGCCTGACCACCAGCATCGGCCTCAGTGGCCTGCAGCCAGGCGACACCCTGCACGCCCTGCTGACCCGCGCCGACCGCGCGCTTTATCGTGCCAAGCAGGCCGGCCGCAACCGTGTATGCAGTGAAACACCCGGACTCGTTTATGAATGAAAACCAGCGCTGCCCCGCTTGCGGCGCCCTCAACCAGTGCACCCTGGCCGACCCACGCACCGCCACTGAACCGTGCTGGTGCTTTGCGGTGGCCATCGACCCGGCGGTGCTGCAGGCGTTGCCCGAAGAGCTGCGTGACCAATCGTGCCTGTGCCCGCGCTGCGCGGCGGGCGCCAGCCTGCCGGCGAACACCGCCACCCCGATCGACAGTGAAAAGCGCTAGACTGCGCGGCCTTTTGCCTACGCTCGTGCCCCATGCGCCTTGACCGCTTCCTCGCCAACCTGCCCAGCTATAACCGCCAGCAAGTGCGCCTGCTGCTGGTGCAGCGGCGTGTGCGTGTGGATGGTGCGGCCGTCGCCGACCCGCGCACCGAAGTGCGCGAATTCAGCCGTATCGAGGTGGATGACCAGGTACTGCAGGCCGGCCGCCCGGCACGTTACCTGATGCTGCACAAACCGGCCGGTTACGTCAGCGCTACCCAAGACCCTCAGCACCGCACCGTGCTTGACCTGCTGCCCGCCGAATTGCGCGACGATCTGCACATCGCCGGCCGGCTGGACTACAACACCACCGGGCTGCTGATCCTGACCAACGATGGCCAATGGTCGCGCCGCCTGACCCAGCCAGCGACCAAACTGCCCAAACACTACCTGGTGCAGACCGAGGACGAAATCGGTGGCCATTACGTCGACAAATTTCGTGCAGGGTTCTACTTCGCCTTCGAAGACCTCACCACCCTCCCCGCGCAACTGGACATACTTGGCCCGCGCAATGCAAGGCTGGCAATCGTCGAAGGCCGCTACCACCAGGTCAAGCGCATGTTCGGGCATTTCGACAACAAGGTGGTAGGGCTGCACCGGGAAAGCATGGGTTCGATACGCCTCGACCCAGGTTTGGCGCCGGGTGAATTCCGGGTGCTGACGGCCGAGGAAATCGCCGCGGTCTAGCCCGGCACAGGCGCCGCGCAGCGGTCATACGACCGCCCAGCGGCAAAAGTCACAAATTTCCCCAGGGGACCCTTGCGGGATCCCCAACCCACTGCTTGAATCCTACCTTGTCGGTCCGCACGTGACTCACGAGTCACAAACGCGGACCAGGACACTTTTTGCCGGCCACCCAAGGCCTCGATGCTTTGGGGCACGGCAAATTGCCCGCCAAAAACAATACCGTCGACACGTGTGCCAAGGATCGACACAGGGCCCCGGTAATTTCTTCAGGCAAATGCCTACCTGTCATATTGAACGTGCACCCTAGGTGACGCGAATACCCTTTTTGCGCCAGGAGTCGATGACATGAGGCCAGAAATCGCTGTACTTGATATCCAAGGTCAGTATCGGGTTTACACGGAGTTCCATCGCGCCGATGCCGCCGAGAAGACGATCATCCTGATCAACGGCTCGCTGGCTACCACGGCCTCGTTCGCCCAGACGGTGCGAAACCTGCACCCGCAATTCAACGTGGTGCTGTACGACCAGCCGTACTCCGGCAAGTCCAAACCGCACAACCGCCAAGAGCGCCTGATCAGCAAAGAGGACGAAGCGCATATCCTGCTGGAGCTGATCGAGCACTTCCGCGCCGATCACGTGATGTCGTTTTCCTGGGGCGGTGCCTGCACCCTGCTGGCGCTGGCGCACCAGCCGCGGCTGGTGAAAAAGGCAGTGGTCAGTTCGTTCTCGCCGGTGATCAATGAACCGATGCGCGACTACCTCGACCGCGGCTGCCAGTACCTGGCCGCCTGCGATCGCTATCAGGTCGGCAACCTGGTCAACGACACCATCGGCAAGCACCTACCCTCGCTGTTCAAGCGTTTCAACTATCGGCACGTCAGCAGCCTGGACACGCACGAGTACGCGCAGATGCACTACCACATCAACCAGGTGCTGCAGCATGATCTGGACCGGGCGCTGAAGGGTGCGCGCAACATCGATATCCCGGTGCTGTTCATCAACGGCGACCGTGATGAATACACTACCGCCGAAGACGCCCGACAGTTCGGCAACCATGTCGGCAAGAGCCACTTCACGGTGATCCGTGATGCCGGCCACTTCCTCGACATGGAAAACAAGACTGCTTGCGAAGCCACGCGCAGCGCCCTGCTTGGCTTCCTCAAGCCGACCGTGCGCGAATCCCGGGCACGTAACCTTTACAGCAACACCCAAGGGCAGCATGCATGGGCGATCTGAGTGCATCGGCGTCCTGTAGCCATGACCCGCAGGCTATGGGCGCCGACAGCTTTTTTTAGGCCTGGTTTATAACTGGGGCTTCTAATTCGAGGAGCGTTCTGGTACAAAGTCGATCGCAGACGCGGGTATAGTTTAGTGGCAAAACGAAAGCTTCCCAAGCTTTAGTTGAGGGTTCGATTCCCTCTACCCGCTCCACACCGCATTCCCGCATGGCGTTCCAGCAACGTCATCGCTGTCAAAAGGAGCCTTGGCTCCTTTTTTCGTTTCTGTGCTTTGGTTGACCTCCCCAAGGCAAAAACCGGCTCGCTCAATAACCTGACCTTTCCAGTAACGCCGACTCGTTTTCGGTGGGGCGCTGATAGAACCGCAGCAATTGCGCGGCCCGGTTGGTGAAAATCCCGTCAACCCCAGCCTGCATGGCGTTGGCGTAGTCCTGCGCCTCATCGAGCGTGTAAACATGCACCAGCAGCCCGCGCTCATGGCTGGCCTGGTTCATCCACGGCTGAATCAGGTCGGCATAGCTCTGTTCACCCAGCTGGCTGCGCTTGGCCGAGGGGCCGGTGCCGATCGCCCCGCCCTGCTTGGCAATGTTCAGCCAACGCAGGAATTGCGCCCGATCTTTCGGTTGCTGTCGCGCGTAAAAGGCGGCCTTGTCGCTTTCGCCTGAATCAGCGAAATCCTGGCCAGAGGCGGGTGCGATGGCCTTGGTTCCCACCCACAGCAGTAGAATCTTCGGCACCTGCGGCATGGCCTCGTGTAGCAGCGCCAGGCTGTTGCGATCGAATGTCTGCAGTACCACACGCCCAGGCCGGTTCAGCCAGCCACGGGCCTCGAGCCGCTGCTTGAGCTGCTTTTCAATCCCCGGGAACTGGTTAGGCACCTTGGTCTCGATATACAAGCCCGGTTGACGCTTGGGGTTGCCTTCGGCGATGTCGATGACTTCGTCCAGGGTAAGGATGGGCAGTTTGGTGAACGACGGCCGGGCACGCTCGGGATACGCCTTGTTGAACCAACTGCCCGCGTCCAGGGTTTTGAGCTCGGCCAAGGTGAACGCGCTGACCGGGCTGAGCTTACGCTCGGGAAAGCGCTCGGCGACATCGCTGGTGCGTGACAGCTCATCGTCATGGACCACCACCAGTACGCCGTCACGCGTGCGTTGCAGGTCGAGCTCCAGGTAGTCAGCACCCAGATCGCGCGCCAGCAGGTACGCGGGCGTGGTTGATTCCGGGGCATCATAAGAGGCGCCGCGGTGAGCGATCACCGCGGGGTATGGAATACCCTGAGCCGCAGCCAGGCTTTTGCCCTCCATTGCCCAGCCCGCCGAGGCCGAACCCAGGGCCGCCAAGGCCAGCATTGCAATCAAGCTTTTGCGCATGGTGAAGTCCTCTTTCATCCCGCCAACTGTGTCGTACCTGAGCCAACCCTCGCACACCTTGCATGACATGCTAAAGTCGCCACCGTTTTCCGCTCCAGCGAATGGACCCATCATGCCCGCACTAGACGCCCACCTCGCCACCTGGCAGGAACTCGCCCAACGCCACCCCTGCGACGCCCTGCTGCTGGGCAACGGCGCCAGCCGTGCACTGTGGAAGCCGTTCGGCTACTTCTCGCTGTTCGAGGAAGCCCAGCGCGCCGGGCGCAAGAAAGGCCTGGCGATCAGCGACCAGGCCTTGTTCAAGTCGCTGGGCACCGAGCTGTTCGAGCCAGTGCTGAGCACCCTCAACCACACCGTGCGCGCCAACGCCGCCCTGGCGATCAACTCCACCGCGCCGCTGAACCGCTATTACTCGATCAAGGAAGCACTGATCCACGCCATGCGCACCGTGCACGTGCCGTGGCCGCTGATGCCTGCATCCACCCTTGCAGCGATCAACCAGGCGTTGCGCAGCTACCGCAGTGTCTATACCAGCAACTACGACCTGATCCTGCCGTGGGCCGTGCAGCACGACCCACAGGGCTTTGCCGCCCTGTTCGATGAGGAAGGCTTCTTCGACGTGCGCCGCACGCAAAGTGCAGGGACACGCGTGCTGCACCTGCACGGCGGGCTGCACCTGCTCAAGCTGCCCGACGGCGCCACCCGCCAGCGCAGCGCCGAAAGCGCTGAATTGCTCGATGGCTTTGCCGTGAACATCCCGGGTGAAGTGCCCTTGTTCGTCAACGAAGACCGCAGCGACGAGAAACTGCGTGCGATCCGCAACTCGGATTACCTGGGCTGGTGCCTGGGGCAGCTGGCGCATGAAAGCCAAGGCCTCTGCCTGTTCGGGCAGCACCTGGACAGCAGTGACCAACACCTGCTCGAAGCGATTCGCCAAGCGCGGCCGGCGCATCTTTCAATTGCCATCAGGGCGCTGGGCGAGGCCTCGGTGTTGAATCAGAAGCGGCATTTTGTGGAGCGGTTTGGCGACCTGGCGGGGACTGCGCTGCATTTCTTCGATGCAGGTACCCATCCGCTGGGGGCGGTGGCGATGCCGATCGAGGTGTCGGGCAGTCGTCGTTGATAAGCTCGTCAGGTTACGGTAGGGACTGCAAGTGCTAGCCGAGCGCTTAACGTTGCTATTGAGATCGAGCACTGCGCGGGCGGCGCTTCACGGGTAAATCGGATCGCCGCACCGCGGCTCCTGCATTAGTTGCAAAGCGCCACGGCCTGATAGGTCATAGTCGTCAGCCTTGGGCCAATCACGCGAGGTTTCGGCCTCTTTGCAGCTGGTCTTCCTCTTGAATATATGAGGCGCCTCCAACTCTCTGTTATGGCGTGACAGAGGCAAAAATCAGGCTCTCGCCAACGTGGAGTTTTTAAGGTACCAACAAGGGCACGCCACGCTTCGGTAGCTGAACTACGCAACTAAAAGAAAACTCCTACGCCAGTCACAGTCATCTCTGTAGTCCGCCTCTGAAAAAACAGTTATTTACGAGAACCCCCTTGACCCGCTATCAATACAGTTATTGTATTGAGCGTGCGCACCTCCACCACAATACAAAATGAGGCGTGATGGACATAAATCTCGAACTGACTTTCCGCTTGCTTTTACACCCTAAGCAACCAAGAAAGTAAACCCATGACGGCACATCCACAAATACGCGCTGACTAATAAAAGCTCAACAGGCACCAGCCACACCAAAAGCAGCTTTCGATTCCTGTACCACAACAAGAGCAACCAGGATTAGCATATGAAATTCATCATTATTGGTTACGGAGCTGTATCCTCAGCAGTACTCCCGCTTTTGATACATGAGCTACGCAGCGAGATGAGATCTCTGAAAATCATCGCCCCCTGCGTCAAGTGTGAGCAAGAACTGGATGAAGGTATCCACATCACTTGGACTGATCAAGCCTTGACTAAAAACAACTACAAATCCGCCCTTGATGATCTAGATCAGGAGAGCTTCCTTATCAACCTTTCGGTCGAAGTTTCATCCTTGGATCTAATCTCACTTTGCCATGAAAAAAAAGCCATGTATTTGGATACCTGCATTGAACCCTGGGCGGGGCACTACACTAATTGTAGCGTCCCGCCTGCGGACAGAACAAATTACTCACTTCGAGAGAGCATGCTCGCATTGAAGCGGGTACTCAATGGCGGCCCGACGGCTGTTATTGCGCACGGTGCCAACCCCGGGCTGGTGTCCCATTTCGCTAAACAGGCTCTCCTCAACATCCGTCAGGATCTAGGTACGTCCCAGGACAAAATCCCCACCACTCGCCAGGCATGGGCGCGATTAGCCTGGCAGTTGAATATCAAGACGATTCACGTAGCGGAACACGATACTCAGATTGCTGGCAAACCCAAAACCCCTGGGGAGTTCATAAACACGTGGTCTGTCGATGGATTTATCGGAGAAGGATGCCAGCCTTCAGAGCTAGGCTGGGGAACTCACGAACAGTGCTTACCGGACGGAGGACACTTCCATGCTGCTTCCGACCACAAGTCAATTTATCTGAACCGCCCAGGCGCATCGGTACGCGTAAAAACCTGGACACCTGCACACGGCCCGTGCCTAGGATTACTGGTTACCCATAACGAATCATTGTCATTGTCTGACTACTTGACCTATGAAGATGACAGTCAAGGCATCTACAGGCCCACAGTGCACTATGCCTATCACCCGTGCAATGACGCAATTCTTTCCCTTCACGAACTCAGTGGTAATTTATGGCAGCCGCAACCGCTTAAAAGAGTACTCCGTGGAGACGAAATCACTCACGGTTCCGACTACCTCGGCGTGCTTCTCATGGGGCATGACAAAAATGCTTACTGGTACGGTTCGGTACTCAAAAATTCCACCGCTCAGCATCTCAACCCCTTGAGCTCTGCCACCACCTTGCAAGTGGCTGCTGGGGTGCTAGCAGGCGTTAAATGGGCGATTGCAAACCCTAGGCGAGGGCTTGTAGAAGCTGAAGAAATGGATTTTAAGTTTGTGCTGGATGTCGCTCAGCGTTATTTGGGAGATATGGTCGGCGCTTACACTGACTGGACCCCGTCCAGCAAAACTAAGGAGCTCTTCCCCAGCGAGCGGACCGGCGTCGACACCTGGCAGTTTGCAAGCTTCCTAGAATAACACAAGGGGTGCGACAATGAATTACAAAAAAACAGCTATTGGGCTTAAAACTTACGACTGGTCATCTGTAGAATTATTAAATGATCTGTCTTTGGACTGTATTACTGGATGCAAAGAGAAAATCAAAAACCGAGAGAAGCATCTCTGGCATGACATGAGCTCTGAGTTTGACTCAAAACACTTCCTGACCTACCTCTTAAAACGGACTGACCTGCAACTCAGCGACGAGTTCCTAGAGTTTGTCTGCCTTTGGCACCTGGATGAGCAGAATCATTACCGAGGTCTGCGAAAAATCAACAGCGTGCTGTACGGACAAAGTGAGGCTAGTATAGACGATACAATCAGATCAAGAACACCTGACTTTGAATCAATCGCGCCTTTTCTTATCGATGAGTTCAGCATCTTGCTTTCTATCGCATTCGATGAAATCACGAGCACGCGGGCTTACAAGCAAGATTTTAGTCTTTTTGATAGCTTGGGACCTCACTGCCTTTCAACTTGGATAAGAAATGCAGCACGGGATGAGGCTGCGCATTATGGAAACGCTATAAAACTCTTAAAGCTCAATCACTCCTCGAGGTTCGAAGAGGCCAAGTGCCTGCTGGACAGCATCGTCTTATTCGAGACCTCCCAGGCATTTACATATCGGAACACCTTCATCTTCGACCATGACACCGATGACTTTTCGACGGCACTGTTAAACCATAGCCGCGCTACAATCCTTGAAGTCCTAGGAAGATCACTATGAGCTGGTTGTATCTTTCACTCATGGCGCCGCTTCTGTGGAGCCTCTCCAACATGGTGGATAAGTTTGCAATCAACAACATTACATCACACTATGTCTCATTCACCTTCCTCCTAAGCATTGGCAATATATTTTTCGCTACAGCCATTTACCTTATCCTCCGACCAACCGACATAGACCCCTTAACGGCGAGTATTAATATGCTGTCTGGGCTTGCAATATTTTTACAATATTTTGCATACAGCTACTCACTGGAAGACATGGATGTCTCCGTTGTCATACCCATACATCAATCCGAACCACTTTTCGTCCTCATCGCCTCAGTCCTTTTATTCAATTCAATCCCAACGTACTGGCAGGCAAGTGGATTTCTCCTTATCAGCGGCGGCATTCTACTGCTCTGTATATCTCGTAAAACGGTGAACGGGCTAGGTCACAGACGGCACATACTAATGATTCTAGTTTCGGCCTTATTCGGCGCGGCATCCACCATCATTTCAGACGAAATACTTAAAGTAAAAAGCCTGGAATCAGTATTAATCTTTAACTTTTCAGGTTACGCGCTGGGAGGAATACTACTGTTAGGAATCCCCAACTGGCGAAGGCTGATCACACGCGACTTAAAAAGACTCGATACCAAATCGTATTGCATTTTCGGCGCCACGAACACACTTGATGTAGGTGGATATATCTTCTTTATGGCCGCACTGTCCGCCGGTGGGGGTGCTGCGCTGGTATCCGTCGTCGTCAGCATACATCCACTATTTGTTCTTCTGTTCGGATACGTAGCCACACGGTATTTTCCGAATCTGCTGACCGAAGATATCGCTCCGACAAGCTTAATACGCAAAGGTGCTTCTATCGTGGTAATCGTGGCTGGAGTCGCGGTGATATCATTTCATGCAGGCTGATAGGAATACCAGCCCTGGACATGGCTTATCGCCTCCAGGGCTGGAGCGGACCTACAACATTCGACCGGCCCGCTAGCGCGGCTCGTTTAAATCAACCCATCCTCCCGCAACAACGTTTCCAGGCAATGCTCCTGCACCCCATAAAACGCTTTCAGCTGCGCGATCTTCTCCAGCAACGCCCCCGCTTCCACCGGCTGCTTACGCTTTACTGCAAGGATCATCTTGTTCTTGTTGGTGTGCTCCAACGAGATGAACTCGAACACCTTGGTCTCGTAACCACAAGCCTCCAGGTACAAGGCACGCAAGCTGTCGGTCAGCATCTCCGCCTGCTGGCCCAGGTGCAGCCCGTATTGCAGCATCGGCTGCAGCAGCTCCGGGCTGTGCAGTTGCGGGCGGATCTGTTTGTGGCAGCACGGTGAGCACATGATGATCGCGGCATTGCAGCGTATGCCGGTATGGATCGCGTAATCGGTGGCGATGTCGCAGGCATGCAGGGCGATCATCACCTCGATGGCCTCGGGCACCACGCTGCGCACGTCACCGCACTGGAACTCCAGGCCCGGGTGCTCCAGGCGCGAAGCTGCGGCGTTGCACAGGTCGACCATGTCCTGGCGCAACTCCACGCCCGTCACCTGAGCTTCACGACCCAGTGTGTTGCGCAGGTAGTCATGCATGGCAAAGGTCAGGTAACCCTTGCCGGAGCCGAAGTCGGCCACCCGCAACGCCTGCTCTGCAGGCACAGGCGCATTGGCCAGGGCATGTTCGAAGACTTCGATGAACTTGTTGATCTGCTTCCACTTGCGCGACATGGCGGGGATCAGCGCGCCTTGCGCATCGGTTACCCCAAGGTCACGCAGGAAGGGCCGTGACAACTCCAGGTGGCGTTTTTTCTCACGGTCGTGGCCAGTGCTGGTGGCCGCCTCGCGGGGCGCCTGGGCACCGTGACGCTGGAGCATCGGCTTGCCCTTCTTGCTGAAAGTCAGCTGCTGCTCCCCCTCGGCATCGAACAGGTGGGCATTGCGAAAGCTTGCCGGCAGCAGTTCGGCGACCAGCGCCAGGGCTTGGTCCAGCGGCAGGTTGCGGGTGATGTCGCGGGTCTGGTGGCGGTACACCAGCGACAGGTTCGGCTGCCCCTTCACCTGCACCGGTTTGGCGATGATCCGCTGCAAGGTCGGGTCGGCACCAATGTGGCGCGCCAGCACCAGTTTGACCAAGGTGTTGCCGTACAAGGCAGCGCTCAGCAGGTCGAGAAACTGGGCGCGCGCATCCGGCGCGGAAGAAGCGGAAGGATTGGCGGACATGGAAAACAGGTGCCTCGGGTAGCGGGGAGCGCGTTGCGCAATGCCGCGCATTCTACGTCGATGGCCGCCTCAGGCGAAGGTTTTCGCGATGGGTGTGGCTCAGTCGAGCACTACCAGGCGGTTGGGCAACTCGTTGCGCGCATGGGTGCGCGGTACGTGCTCGCACAGCCGCTCACCGCAGGCCTCGATACACTCGACAAAGCCCTGCAAGGTGCGGCCCTGGCGTACCTGCTCGGCAAAACGGGCAACGATGACCGCACGGGCCTTGGCATCCAGATGGCGATCGATGCCTTGATCGACGAGAATCTCCACATGCCGTTCAGCTTCGGCGACAAAGATCAGCACCCCGGTGCCGGCGGCAGTGCGCTGCAGGTTCTGTTCGCGAAACTGTTGCCGGGCCAGGCGCGATGCCCGCCAGCGGCGCAGCGCGCGCGGGATCAGCCAGCGGCCAGGCGCGGGTTGCGCAGCAGCACACACAAGCCAAAGAACAGCAACACATTCGCCACCAGCAGGCCGCGCACACCCGGCCAGCCCAGCAGCAGGTGACACAGCCCTGGCACGGCCAGGGCCAGCACGGCGGCCCAGAGCAGCGGCAGGTAGGCATAGTCATCGGCGCGGCGCGCCAGCACGGTCACCAGCTCGGCATCGGTGCGCCGCTCCACGCGGGCAATGGCCTCGGCGATCTGGCGTTGCTGGTATTCGTTGAGGGGGGTCATGCCTTCGGTCTCTCGATCGTTCTTATTGTTGTTGTCCCGGCGTTCGGGTGTTCCTCAGCGAGCGACATATTCAGGCATAATCCGCCGCTGGAATTAATGCCCGTGAATCGTACAACAATAGCCGCCTGAAAACTTCGGCCGCGCACGTATCACCGTGGATACGGCACAGGCCCCGACAACGGAATTCATGATGAAACTGTCTTTGCTGGGCCTGGCCATGATGGGCCTTGCCAGTCAGGCGGCCCTTGCCGCCCAAACCGCGCCGCCCCTGCAAGACAAGCAGGCGTTCATCGAGCACCTGATCAGCCAGATGACCGAAGCCGAAAAGATCGGCCAGCTGCGCCTGATCAGCATCGGCCCGGAGATGCCGCACGAGAAGATCCAAGAAGAAATCGCCGCCGGGCGTATCGGCGGCACCTTCAACTCGCGCACCGCCCCCGAGAACCGGCCGATGCAGGACGCCGCCATGCGCAGCCGCCTGAAGATCCCGATGTTCTTCGCCTACGACACCATCCACGGCGAACGCACCATCTTCCCGATCGGCCTGGGGCTGGCCGCTACCTGGGACATGGACGCCATTGCCAAGGTCGGCCGCACCTCGGCCATCGAGGCCTCCGCCGACGCCCTGGACATGACCTTTGCGCCGATGGTCGACATCGCCCGCGACCCACGCTGGGGCCGCACCAGCGAGGGCTTTGGCGAGGACACTTACCTCACCTCGAAGATCGGCCAGGTAATGGTCCGCTCGTTCCAGGGCAGCAGCCCGGCCAACGCCGACAGCATCATGGCCATCGTCAAGCACTTCGCCCTGTATGGCGCAGTGGAAGGCGGGCGCGACTACAACACGGTCGATATGAGCCTGCCGAAGATGTACAACGACTACCTGCCGCCTTATCGCGCCGCGCTGGACGCCGGTGCCGGCGGGGTGATGGTGGCGCTGAACTCGATCAACGGCGTGCCGGCCACCTCCAACACCTGGCTGATGAACGACCTGCTGCGCAAGGAGTGGGGCTTCAAGGGCGTGACCATCAGCGACCACGGCGCCATTCAGGAGCTGATCCGTCATGGCGTCGCGCGCGACGGCCGCGAGGCCGCCAAGCTGGCGATCAAGGCCGGCATCGACATGAGCATGAACGACACGCTGTATGGCGAAGAGCTGCCAGGGCTGCTCAAGTCCGGCGAAGTGACCCAGGGTGAACTGGACCAGGCCGTGCGCGAAGTGCTGGGGGCCAAGTACGAGATGGGCCTGTTCAAGGACCCCTACGTGCGCATCGGCAAGGCCGAAACCGATCTGAAGGATTACTACAGCGAAGACCGCCTGCACCGTGATGCCGCCCGCGACGTGGCCCGCCGCAGCCTGGTGCTGCTGGAAAACCGCCAGCAGACCCTGCCGCTGAAGAAAGCCGGCACCATCGCCCTGGTCGGCCCGCTGGCCGATGCACCGATCGACATGATGGGCAGCTGGGCTGCTGACGGTAAGCCGATGCACTCGGTCACCGTACGTGAAGGCCTGCGCCGCGCTGTCGAGGGCAAGGCCAAGCTGGTCTACGCCAAAGGTTCCAACGTCACCGGCGACAAGGCGATTCTCGATTACCTGAACTTCCTCAATTTCGATGCCCCGGAAATCGTCGATGACCCGCGCCCGGCAGCGGTGCTGATCGACGAAGCGGTCAAGGCTGCGAAACAGTCCGACGTGGTGGTGGCCGTGGTGGGTGAGTCCCGCGGTATGTCCCACGAGTCGTCCAGCCGCACCACGCTGGAGATCCCGGCCAGCCAGCGCGAGCTGATCAAGGCCTTGAAGGCCACCGGCAAGCCGCTGGTGCTGGTATTGATGAACGGCCGACCGCTGTCGATTGCCTGGGAGCGTGAGCAGGCTGACGCCATCCTCGAGACCTGGTTCGCCGGTACCGAGGGCGGCAACGCTATCGCCGACGTGCTGTTCGGCGACTACAACCCGTCGGGCAAGCTGGCCATCACCTTCCCGCGCTCAGTCGGGCAGATTCCGATGTACTACAACCACACGCGCATCGGCCGGCCGTTCACGCCGGGCAAGCCAGGCAACTACACCTCGCAGTATTTCGAGGAGCCAAACGGCCCGCTGTACCCGTTCGGTTATGGCCTGAGCTACAGCAGCTTCGAGCTGTCGGGGTTGACCCTGTCGGGCAAGGACCTCAAGCGCGGTAACACGCTGGAGGCCAAGGTGACTGTGAAGAACACCGGCAAGCTCGATGGCGAGACCGTGGTGCAGTTGTACCTGCAGGATGTCGCGGGCTCCATGAGCCGCCCGGTCAAGGAACTGAAAAACTTCCAGAAACTGCTGCTCAAGGCTGGCGAGTCGCGAACCGTGACCTTCCGCATCAGCGAGGACGACCTGAAGTTCTACAATGGGCAGCTGCAGCGGGTCGCCGAGCCAGGCGAGTTCAATGTTCAGGTCGGGCTGGATTCCGAAGCTGTACAGCAGCAGAGCTTCGAATTGTTGTAAGCCGCACTGGCCCTATCGCCGGCAAGCCGGCCCCCACAGGACTCCCACTGCGTGATGGCCCAGCGCAGTACCTGTAGGAGCCGGCTTGCAGGCGGTAGGCCCTACCCGCCACTCAATCATCCGGATCTGCCCCATGCCCTTTTCCTTTCGCGCCCTGCGTCTGGGGCTGATCATCCTGCTGATTGTGGCCGGCACTGCGCTCAGCGCGGGCTGGGCCATGCATCAGGCAAAGCGCCAGGCCATGGAGGACGACGCCCGCCGCGCCAGCCAGCAGCTGGGGTTGTACGCCACGGCCTTGCATACCTTGATCGACCGCTACCGCGCCCTGCCCGCCGTGCTGGCCTTGGACCCCGAGCTGATCCAGGCCCTGCGTGGGCCGGTCGACGACGCCATGCAGGACGCCCTCAACCGCAAACTCGAGCGCATCAATGGCGCGGCCAATTCCTCCACCCTCGAATTGCTCGACCGTACCGGCCTGGCCATCGCCGCCAGCAACTGGCGCCTACCCACTACCTACGTGGGTTCAAACTACGGCTTTCGCCCCTACTTCAAGCAAACCCGCAGCCAGGGCAGCGGCCGCTTCTATGCGGTCGGCGTGACCAGCGGCGTACCGGGTTACTTCCTGTCCAGCGCCGTCACCGACGAACAGGGGCGCTTCCTGGGGGCCATGGTGGTCAAGCTGGAGTTCCCCGAACTGGAGCGTGAGTGGCGCCAGGGCAGTGATGTGTTGCTGGTCAGCGACGCGCGCGGCATCACCTTCATCGCCAACCAGGACGGCTGGCGTTACCGCGAGCTGCAACCGCTGAGCGGCGCCGACCGCGCCGAACTAGCCGAAACGCGTCAATACGACAAGCAACCGCTGGTGCCCCTGCAGCATCAGGTTCTCACCCGCTTTGCCGAAAACAGCCACCTGAGCCGGGTGCAAGGCCCGGCCGGCACTGCCGAGTACCTGTGGGAGAGCCTCCCGCTCGCGGGTGAGGCCTGGACCCTGCATCTGTTGCGTAAACCGCAGGTCAGTGCTGCCGGGCGCAACGCTGGCCTGGGCGCCGCCGCCGTCTGGCTGAGCCTGGTATTCGCCGCGCTGTTCGTCAGCCAGCGCCTGCGCCTCGCCCGCCTGCGCCAGCGCAGCCGTGAAGAACTCAAACGCCAGGTCGAGGAGCGCACCCGCGAACTGCGCACTGCGCAGGAAGGCCTGGTGCAGTCGGCCAAGTTGGCTGCGCTTGGGCAAATGTCTGCGGCCATGGCCCACGAGATCAACCAGCCGCTGACCACCCAGCGCATGCAGCTGGAAACACTGCGCCTGCTACTCGACCACGGCCGCTACGACGAAGCGCGCCTGGCACTGGAGCCGCTGGAGCAGATGCTCACACGCATGGCCGCGCTTACCAGCCACCTGAAGACGTTCGCGCGCAACAGCCCGGTCGGCCTGCGCGAACGGCTAGACCTGGCGACCGTAGTAGATCAGGCCCTGCACCTGCTGGATACGCGCTTGCGCAGCGACGAAGTCGAAGTGGCCCTGTACCTGGCGCGCCCCGCCTGGGTGCGGGGCGATGCGATCCGTCTGGAGCAAGTGCTGATCAACCTGCTGCGCAACGCCCTCGACGCCATGGCCGACAAACGCTACAAACGCCTGGAAATCCGCATCGAGCTCGAACAGGATCAATGGCGCCTTAGCGTCCTCGACTCTGGCGGGGGGATTGCCGACACCAATCTGGCCAAGGTCTTCGACCCCTTCTTTACAACCAAGCCGGTGGGTGAAGGGCTCGGTCTGGGCCTGGCAATTTCCTATGGCATCATTCACGAGGCCGGCGGCCAGCTGCAGGCAGAGAACCTGCCAGGCGGCGCACGCCTGAGCTTTACCCTCCCCCGTGACCTGGAGCCTGTATGCTGAATTCAGTGATCGTCGTCGATGATGAGGCGAGCATCCGCAGTGCAGTCGAGCAATGGCTGAACCTGTCCGGGTTCAGCGTGCAGTTGTTCGCGCGCGCCGAGGAATGCCTGGCTCACCTGCCCCGGCACTTTCCAGGCGTCGTCATCAGCGATGTGCGCATGCCGGGCATGGGTGGCATGCAGTTGCTGGAGCGCCTGCAGGCCGATGACCCGGACCTGCCGGTAATCCTGCTAACCGGCCATGGCGATGTGCCGATGGCCGTCGAGGCCATGCGTAACGGCGCCTATGACTTTCTCGAAAAGCCCTTCACGCCGCAGCATCTGCTGGGCAGCCTGCGCCGTGCCCTGGAGAAACGCCAACTGGTGCTGGAGAACCGCCGCCTGCATGAGCAGGCTGACCTGAAGTCACGCCTGGAAGCCGCGCTGCTGGGCATGTCGCAAGGCCTGCAGCAACTGCGCCGGCAGGTGCTCGACCTGGCCAGCCTGCCGGTCAATGTGCTGATCCGCGGCGAAACCGGCAGTGGCAAAGAGCGTGTGGCGCGCTGCCTGCACGACTTCGGCCCGCGCGCGGGCAAACCCTTCGTCGCGCTCAACTGCGCAGCGATCCCGGAATCGCTGTTCGAAGCCGAGCTGTTCGGCCACGAGAGCGGCGCCTTTACCGGGGCCCAGGGCAAGCGCATCGGCAAGCTGGAGTATGCCAACGGCGGTACGGTGTTCCTCGACGAAATCGAAAGCATGCCGCTGGCCCAACAGGCCAAGCTGCTGCGGGTGATCCAGGAGCAGAAGCTGGAACGGCTGGGGGCCAACCAGAGCATCAGTGTCGACCTGCGGATCATCGCCGCCACCAAGCCAGACCTGCTCGAAGAAGCCCGCGCCGGGCGTTTTCGCGAAGACCTGGCCTATAGGCTGAATGTCGCGGAATTGCGCTTGGCGCCGCTGCGCGAACGGCGTGAAGACATCCCGTTGCTGTTCGAGCATTTCGCCCACGCTGCAGCCGAGAAGCTGAGCCGCACAGCCCCGCCGCTGTCGGCTACGCAGTTGGCGCAATTGCTGACCCATGACTGGCCTGGCAACGTACGTGAGCTTGCCAACGCGGCCGAGCGCCATGCCTTGGGCCTGGGATCACCCAGCATCGAGGCAGCACCGGCCGGGCAATCGCTGGGCGACCAGATGGAGGCGTTCGAGGCCCAGTGCCTGCGGGCAGCCTTGCGCCAGCATGCTGGCGAGATCAAGGCGGTGATGGAGGCGTTGCAGCTACCCAGGCGTACGCTGAATGAGAAGATGCAGCGGCACGGCCTGGTGCGTGAGGACTTTCTCTGATGAGCGGATTATTGCCGATCAAAACCAGTCGATAAGCGGAAATCCGCTCACCGAGGTCATCACGACACGATAAGCCGCTGACTAGGCAATCACCGGAACGCCAGCGGCCGCACGCTCTACGCCCCCATTTGGATCATCCTGCACCCATTTGGCACACCTTCTGCAATCGTCCTGGCAAGCAGCGCCTCAGGCGCGCTCCACAAAAACAACGAGAAGGTATCCCTGATGGATAACGCCACCTCCCTGCCAACCGGGGCGGCCGTCGCGCCCGCCGCAGAAAAAACCACCGCCAGCCGCCTCAAGTCGATTTTCAGTGGTTCCATCGGCAACATGGTCGAATGGTACGACTGGTACGTCTACGCCGCATTCTCGCTGTACTTCGCCAAAGCGTTCTTCCCCGCTGGCGACTCCACCGCACAACTGCTCAACACCGCCGCCATCTTTGCCGTGGGCTTTCTCATGCGCCCGATCGGTGGCTGGCTGATGGGCCTGTACGCCGACCGCAAGGGGCGCAAGGCCGCACTGATGGCCTCGGTCCTGCTGATGTGCGCCGGCTCCCTCGTCATCGCCCTGACCCCGGGTTATGAAACCATCGGCGTCGCCGCGCCGGTCCTGCTGGTGGTCGCCCGCCTGCTGCAGGGCCTGTCGGTGGGTGGTGAATACGGCACCTCGGCCACCTACCTGAGCGAGATGGCCAGCAAGGAGCGTCGCGGCTTCTTCTCCAGCTTCCAGTATGTGACCCTGATCTCCGGCCAGCTCATCGCCCTGGCGGTGCTGATTGTCCTGCAGCAGACGCTGACCACCGAGCAGCTGTATGCCTGGGGCTGGCGTGTACCGTTCGTGATCGGCGCGCTGTGCGCAGTGGTTGCCCTGTACCTGCGCCGTGGCATGGAAGAAACCGCCTCGTTCACCAAGAAGGAAAAGGCCAAGGAAAGCCTGATGCGCACCCTGCTGCGCCACCCCAAGGAACTGATGACCGTGGTCGGCCTGACCATGGGCGGCACCCTGGCCTTCTACACCTACACCACCTACATGCAGAAGTACCTGGTCAACACCGTGGGCATGAGCATCAGTGACTCCACCACCATCTCGGCGGCCACGTTGTTCCTGTTCATGTGCCTGCAGCCGATCATCGGCGGCCTGTCGGACAAGATCGGCCGTCGCCCGATCCTTATCGCCTTCGGTGTACTCGGCACGCTGTTCACCGTACCGATCCTCACCACCCTGCACACCATCCAGACCTGGTGGGGCGCATTCTTCCTGATCATGGCAGCGCTGATCATCGTCAGCGGCTACACCTCGATCAACGCCGTAGTCAAAGCCGAACTGTTCCCAACCGAAATCCGCGCACTGGGGGTTGGCCTGCCGTACGCGCTGACCGTTTCGATCTTCGGCGGTACCGCGGAATACGTGGCCCTGTGGTTCAAGAGCGCAGGCATGGAGAGCGGCTTCTACTGGTACGTCACTGCGTGCATCGCGTGTTCGCTGTTGGTGTACGCGACCATGAAAGATACCAAGCAGCATTCGCGGATTACGACTGACTGACAGTCAGCCTGCAGTCTTCAACAAAGGCGCCCCTTCACGGGCGCCTTTTTTGTTCAGGCCCGATAACCACAATGAATCGGCTCACGAGCATCTTGATGCTCTGGTCCCATCAAGAACCGCACGAGCGGGCTTCTCTAACGGGTACTAATCCGGTTCTCCAAAACGCTCGGTTTCATTTCCAACTCTTAACCCCCGATTAATTCAGCTTCTGCATCCTGCAAAGGCTGGCAAGGCATTCAGCACCCGAGGCTTGTATCTAAACCAGGTACCAAAAACGGATGCTGAATGGCGACGCTCACGCCATTATGCATCTATAAATTCGATTCTTAAGCGCTATTTTTTGCGCTTTTTAATCAAATTAATTGGCGTAGCATTGAATCCATAGAAACAAACAACTTCTCGCATCCAACGGAGCAACGACCATGAAAAACAAACTGATCCTCACCCTGGCCCTTTCGGTTTTCGCGGCTGGCGCCTTCGCCGAAGATGGCTTCGACCGCACCAACGCCCACAGCTTCACTGCGGTGCAAACGCAAACCGCCACTTACGCTGAAGATGGGTTTGACCGCACGGGTGCACAACGCTTCGCCGAAGACGGCTTTGACCGCACCGGTGGCCAACGCTTTGCCGAAGATGGCTTCGATCGCACCGGCGGCCAACGCTTCGCCGAGGATGGCTTCGACCGCACCGGCGGCCAACGCTTCGCCGAGGATGGCTTCGACCGCACCAACGCCCACCGCATCAGTTGATAACTGATGCGTGCAACCAGCCCGGCCTTGGCCGGGCTTGATCATTTGCAGGCGGCCGCAGACTTGGCACACTAGGCGCCTCGTCCAACCAGAGGTAGGGCCAGCAAGCCCAACGCAGATGTATTACTACGAACCCGCCAAAGGCCACGGCCTGCCCCACGACCCGTTCAATGCCATCGTCGGCCCGCGCCCGATCGGCTGGATCTCCTCGCAGAGCAGCGAAGGCCAACTGAACCTCGCGCCCTACTCCTTCTTCAACGCGTTCAACTACATCCCCCCGATCATCGGGTTCTGCAGTGTCGGGCGTAAAGACAGCCTGAACAACATCGAGCAGACCGGTGAGTTCGTCTGGAACCTCGCCACCCGCCCGCTGGCGGAGCAAATGAACCAGAGCTGCGCTGCAGTGCCCGCCGATGTGAATGAGTTCCAGCTGAGCGGCCTGACTGCCGCGCCGTCGAGCATCGTCCAGGTGCCACGTGTGGGCGAAAGCCCCGTGGCATTCGAATGCAAGGTGAGCCAGATCGTCCAGCTCAAGCGGGCGGACCAAGAGCTGGTGCCAAGCTGGCTGATCCTTGGTGAAGTGGTGGCGGTGCACATTGCCGAGCACCTGCTCAAGGACGGCATCTACGACACCGCCGCCGCCGAGCCGATTCTGCGTGGCGGTGGGCCGGCGGATTATTTCGAGCTGGGCAACCTGTTCAAGATGCGCAGGCCGCAGGTCTGATCGACGGGCGGGTTACCAGATCAGCTCGCCGTCTTCAGCCACGCCCTGAAGGCGCTCGAGCTCGGCGCAGGCGGCCTCATCGGCCGCAATGGCGCCTTTGAACACCTGGCCTTCCAGCACCTTGTGAAAGCGCGGCGCACCGCCCATGCCCAAGGCCTTGACTGCGATGGCGGCGTTGTAGCCACCGCCGTCTACCGGGACCATCGCCGAAACCGCTTCAAAATGCGGGAACTCTCTACGTGCCATGTCGCTATCCGCGTGATTGATCGAGGGGCGGCATTCTAACCCGTGTTGCGTGCCATTCAATCGAAGGTATGCAAATCCAGGCTGCTGACCACCTGGGCCTGCACCAGCTCGCCAAACACCTGCAGGGTCGGCGAGGCGAAATAACCGCTCATTGCCTGCTGGTCACGCCAGCTGCCGCTGAGCAGCCACAGGTCGGCATCAGCCTGCGAGCGCTGTACGGTGAAACTCAGGCAGCCGGGCGTGCGCAACGACGGCTCGAGCAGGTCACGCAGGCGCGCGCCAAGCTCCGCCGAACGACCGCTGCTGGCACGGATGAAAGCCAAGTGGGTGACCGGTTGGGAAAGGGCCATTGCACAATCTCCTTGAAGCAGGCGGACGGAAAAACCAGGCTGCCAAGGTTAGGGCCGCGCCCGCGCGGCGCGTTAGGCCAATACTGCACGTCGATTGCCTGATCCTGCTGCGGTGCAGGATCAGGCAATCGACGTGCAGCTTTCGACTAGCGCCCGCCATTGCCCAAACCTATGCTGCGTCGGTCAGTAGAGGAAAGCCATCATGACCACCACTCCGTCCATCGACCCGACCCTGGAAGTGCAGCGCCAAGAGCTGGCCGAGCTGATCGGCCGCCATGCCAGCGACGTCCACGGCCCGGCGTCTGCCATCGACGACCTGTACCTGGTGCGCTATACCGAGAATGTCCGCTCTGTGCCTACCTTGGCCCAACCCGCGCTGTGCATCCTGGCCCAGGGCAGCAAAAGCTTGTTCCTCGGCGACGAACAGTACGCTTACGACCCTTTGCACTACATGGTGGTGTCGGTGACTCTGCCGCTGAGCGGCGCGAGGCTCGACGCCAGCCCGGAAAACCCGAGCCTCGGCTTGCGCCTGGACCTCGACCCGGCCGAGATCAGCCAGCTGATTGCCGAAAGCGGGCCGATGCTGGTGCCCAACCTGCCTTCCGGCCGCGGCCTGTATGTGGAAAGGACTGACCCGCAACTGCTCGACGCCTTGCTGCGGTTGATTCGCCTGCTGGACTCGCCGCGTGACATCGCCATGCTGGCGCCGCTGATCCGTCGGGAAATTCTCTACCGACTGCTGCGCGGCCCCCAGGGCTACCGCCTGTACGAGATTGCCCTGGCCAACAGCCAGACTCACCGGGTATGCCAGGCCATCACCTGGCTCAACCAGAACTTCCAGCAACCGCTGCGCATCGAGGACTTGGCGCGGGAGGTCAACCTCAGCACCTCGACCCTGCACCATAGGTTCAAGGCCGTCACCTCCATGAGCCCGTTGCAGTACCAGAAGCAGTTGCGCCTGCAGGAGGCGCGCCGGCTGATGCTCAACGATGGCCTGGAGGCGGCGGTGGCGGGGTATCGGGTAGGGTATGAAAGCCCGTCCCAGTTCAGCCGCGAGTACAGCCGGTTGTATGGCGCGCCACCGATCCGCGATGTTGCACGGTTGCGGGCCAGTACCGGCTGATTAGCCTCAGCCCAGTACGGCTGCCTGCCACCGGTTCTGATCAACCTGGATCAGGGTCGGCCCCTTGCGCTCCACGGCCCGGCCAAGGGCAGCGTGCAATTGCGCCACATCGCCGACATCTTCGGCCTCAGCGCCCAAGGCACGGGCCACGCCGATGAAGTCCGGAGTATGGATGTCCACCCCGACCGGCTCGATGGCGCGATTGACCATGTACTTCTTGATTTCCTCGTAGCCCTGGTTATTCCATAGCAGCACGATCAATGGCACCTGGGCCTCCACCGCGCTGGCCAGTTCCGGCAGGGTGAATTGCAGCCCACCATCGCCAATCAGGCAAACCGCCGGTGCACGCGCGGCCGGTTGCTCGGCGCTGCCCAGCCAGGCCCCCATCGCCGCGGGCAGTGCATAGCCCAAAGTGCCGTAGCCGGTCGAGGCATTGAACCAGCGACGTGGCTGATCCATGTCCAGCGTCAGGTTGCCGGTGTACACCGGCTGCGTCGAATCGCCGACCAGGATGGCATTGGGCAGACGCTCCAGGATGCTGGTCAGCAGGCGGGTCTGGCTGAGGGCCGGCTGATCCCAGCCAGCATTCAGCGCATCACGCAGGTGCCGAACACGTGCAGCCCCCCAGCTACCGTCGCGGACCGGTTGCGGCAGCGCCTGCAAGCAGTCGAGCAACGCCTGCGCCGCCAACGCTGCATCGGCAACCAGCGCCAGCTCCGGCAGGTAATTGCGCACGGTCTGGTCCGGGTCGATATCGATGCGCAGCAGGCTGCCAGGGATTTCGAAGCCGCCCTTGAATGTCACGTCGTAGTCGGTTTCGGCCAGCTCGGTACCGATCGCCAGCACCACGTCGGCCTCCGCCACCAGCGCGCGGGTGGCGACCAGCGACTGGGTCGAACCGATCTGCAGTGGGTGGCTGGAAGGCAGCAGGCCCTTGGCATTGATGGTCAGCGCCACCGGGGCTTGCAGATGTTCGGCCAGGCCCGCCAGCGCAGCACCTGCATCCAGCGCACCACCCCCTGCGAGGATCAACGGCTTGCGCGCCTTTGCCAGGCGTTCGGCCATCTGCGCCGCGGCCTGTGGCGCGGCACCTGCGCGGCTGCTGCGCACCGGCCGGCCCGGCAGCAGGTGGTCGGCAGGCTCAACCAGTACATCCAGCGGGATTTCGATATGCACCGGCCGCGGGCGGGCGCCGTCGAATACGGCAAAGGCACGGGCCAGCACTTGCGGCAGGTCGTCGGCGCTCATCAGCGTCTGCGAAAACGCCGCCACACCGGCCACCAACGCGCTCTGGTTGGGCAGCTCGTGCAGCTTGCCACGGCCACCGCCCAGCTGGTCACGCGACTGCACGCTGGAAATCACCAGCATCGGGATCGAGTCGGCGTAGGCCTGGCCCATGGCGGTGGTGATGTTGGTCATCCCGGGGCCGGTGATGATGAAACACACCCCGGGCTTGCCGCGTGTGCGCGAGTAGCCGTCAGCCATGAAACCAGCACCTTGCTCGTGGCGTGGCGTGATATGGCGGATCGACGAGCCCGCCAGCCCTCGGTAGAGCTCCACGGTGTGTACGCCCGGGATACCGAAAACATGGGCAACGCCATAGCCTTCGAGGAGTTTGACCAGTACTTCGCCGCAAGTTGCCATCGGGTTTCACCTTGAATCTTGTTGAAATCTGTGCGCATTGGACCCAACGTGCAGCTATCGCCACAAGGCAAAAAAACACATACTAGCCATGTCCCTTAATCATGGCTCGCGACGATGAAACGCCTTCCGCCCCTCCCCGCCCTGCACACCTTCCTCATCACCGCGCAGCATTGCAATTTCACCCGTGCCGCTCAGCAGTTGCATATCACCCAAGGCGCCGTCAGCCGGCAGATCGCTGGGTTGGAAGAACACCTGGGTTACGCCCTGTTTCAGCGCCAGGCCCGCGGCTTGACCCTGACGCGTGAGGGGCAGGACTGGTTGCCACGCGTGCAGCAGGTATTCGCCCTGATCGAACAAGGCGTGCGTGAGGTGGGTGGGCGCAGCACTACCCTGCAGCTCAAGGCGCCAACCTGTGTGATGCGCTGGCTGTTGCCGCGGCTGATGGAATGGCAGGCCCTGCGCCCGGACGTACCCGTGGAGCTGACCACCACCGTGCAGCATGGCGTGGACTTTCGCCGTGAAGGGTTCGATGCGGCGGTGGTCTATGGCAGCTTGCCCAATCACGGGCTGCGGGCGCTCAAGCTGTTCGATGAGCAGCTGACGCCCGTGTGTGCACCCTCGCTGCTGGCAGGCCCTGTACCGTTGAAGCAGGTTGAAGACCTGGCGCGCCATATGCTGTTGCACCCCTCACGGGATGGGCACGACTGGCGCCTGTGGCTGCAGGCGGCCGGCGCGTCGTTCGAGCTGCACGGCCCTAAGCAGCATTTCGAGACCCTGGACATGGCCATGGCGATGGCGTCCCAAGGCACAGGGGTGGCCATTGGCGACTGGGCGCTGATTGGCGATGACCTGCGCGGCGGGCGCTTGTGCATGCCATTCGGCTTGAAGGTAAGCACCGGCAAGGGCTACTACCTGGTCAGCCAGGCCAAGAGCCTGCCAGCAGGGCTGGTCGAGCTGATGGACTGGCTGGCCGGGCGTGCCGAACAGTGACCGGGCGGGTCAGTAACCGACGGTGAAGCGTTGCCGCGAATGCGCCGGCTTCTCCAGCTCATCGATCATGGCGATGGCAAAGTCGGCAAAGGTGATCCAACTCTTGCCATCGGCACCAATCAGCAGATGGTCCTTGCCCAAGGTGTAGTGCCCGGTGCGTTCCCCTTCGACGAATTCTGCCGACGGCGACAGGAAGGTCCAGTCCAGGTTCTGCTCCTGGCGCAGCGCCTCGAGAAAACGCCCACCCGCGCTGGCTTCGGCCTTGTAAGCCTCGGGGAAATCCGGGCTGTCGATGACCCGATGCCCGGAAGGCAGCAACAGGCTACCGGCGCCGCCGACCACCAACAGGCGCTTCACGCCCGCACGCTTGACCGGTTCGATGATCGCGTGCGGCGCGATGGTCGAAAAATGCGCCGCACTCAGCACCGCATCCACGCCCGCGACGGCCCTTTGCAGCGCCGCGCTGTCGGTGACATCAAGCGCCTGCACGGTAACCGCATAGGCCGGCGACCTTGCGCAGCATGCTCGATTTTCTGGCGCAGCGGTTCACCGACGAACCAGCGTGGGATGAGGATTTGTTGTGAACCGGCGCGCAAGCAGGCCTTGGCGGCAAGCGCCCGCCTGCAGTTGACCTATGCTTGAGGTATCACCTGTTTTTGCAACAGGAGGTGAGCACCATGGGTATCACGTCCAGAAGAGTCGCCCTTGTCATGGCCTTGACCGCCGTTGCCGGGCTTTACGGCTCCGCCTGCTGGCGCGCCGAGCTGCTACGCAGCCAGCCTAACGCGGCGGCGAGTTGCGAGCAGGCGCATTGCGTGCCGCACACTGCCACCTTGAGCGCCGTCCGTTGAGCTGAACGGCGCCAAGCCGGTCACTCATCGACGCTCATGTACTCCTTGGCCCAGCGGATATAGTCCTCAGGCTGGGTGTAGGTGTGCGAGAGCTCGGTGGCGGTGAGGTTCTCCGACTTGTTCTGCTGGCCGCGTTGCAGCCGCAGGCAGTCGTAAGTGGCCTTGATCGCAGCGAAGTACGCGGCGTGGCCATCGACCACGATACGCACGCCCAGACGCGCCAGGCGCTCGTCGTCACGCAGGTTGGGGTTGGCGTAAGTCACCAGCATCAAGGGCACGGTCAGGTGCTCGGCAATCTGCTCCAGCTGTTCGAAGTCCTTTACACCCACCATGCAGATACCGTCGGCACCGGCCTTCTGGTAGCTCTGCGTGCGCACGATGATCTCTTCGGTGCTGAGCACCCCGGCGTTGGTGCGGG
The DNA here is from genome assembly GCF_042902325.1 of Pseudomonas sp. NPDC012596. Lineage (NCBI taxonomy): Bacteria > Pseudomonadati > Pseudomonadota > Gammaproteobacteria > Pseudomonadales > Pseudomonadaceae > Pseudomonas > Pseudomonas sp. NPDC012596. The sequence continues at coordinate 107,944 of NZ_JBIBEB010000005.1, forward strand.
CAATGATCGACAGCGACGAGTCAACGCGTGCTTCCAGGGCTGCACGGATCTTGCCGACACCTTCGTCGACCGGGATCAGGTCGGTGGACTTGCGCCCGAACTGGGCCGGCAGCAGGGTGTCTTCGATGGTCAGCGCAGCCACGCCGGCGCGCTCCAGCTCGATGACCGTGCGCATCACATTCAGCGCATTGCCGTAACCATGGTCGGCATCGGCGAGCACCGGCAATTGGGCCACGCGGCCGATGCGGGTAGCCTGTTCGACGAATTCGCTCAGGGTGATCAAGGCGAAGTCCGGCGCAGCCAGCACCTGCAACGAAGCGACCGAGCCGCCGAGAATTCCAACCTCGAAACCCAGGTCGGCGGCAATACGCGCCGACATCGGGTCGAACACAGACGCTGTGTGGTAGCAGGAACCTGAAGCGAGTAGCTCGCGGAATGCAAAACGCAAATCTTGGTGGGAAGCCCTGGGCATGATCACTCCGCTTATACGTGAAATTGAACGGTTGCTACCGACCCCTGAATCGGGTCTACCTGACCTGTTCCAACCGTCGCCATCTGGGCGGTCATGCTCGACATGCAGGCAGAGGAATAAAAGGTGTGGGATACAGCGGCACCGAAATCCTGCGACATCTTGCTGCACCAAGCTGGTGCAAGCCCCGGATTTCAGCCCCTGCGGCCCATGCACGATATCACGCGGCCATGCACCACTGGATGAATGCGCCAATGCCGATCTTGCATAGGGGATGCAGATAGTACATAGGAAGCTACCTAAGTCGGGTTACAATCCGGCTATTCATGTCGGCCCCTTTGCGGGTAAAACCGCTGCCACAGGCTCGCCACTGTTCTTACGGCCAGTGCTGAACCTGCGGCAGCGGCTTTACCCGTGAAGGGGCCGGAAAAGTCACCGCCATTAGACAAGGTGCTCCGTGACAGCTGCCCTGCCCCCCACCGCCCTGCGCAACGTACTCACTGCGTTGATGCTGGCCATCTTCCTTGGTGCCCTCGACCAGACCATCGTCGCCGTTTCCCTGCCCGCCATCTCCGCGCAGTTCAATGACGTCGGCCTGCTGGCGTGGGTGATCTCCGGGTACATGGTGGCGATGACCGTGGCGGTGCCAATCTACGGCAAGCTGGGTGATCTGTACGGGCGTCGGCGCATGATCCTTACCGGTATCAGCCTGTTCACCCTGGCTTCAATCGCCTGCGCCCTGGCCCAGGACATGCAGCAGCTGGTGCTGGCGCGCGTACTGCAGGGGGTTGGCGCGGGCGGTATGGTCTCGGTCAGCCAGGCGATCATCGGTGGCTTCGTACCACCCCGCGAGCGGGGCCGCTACCAGGGCTATTTCAGCAGCATGTACGCCGCGGCAAGCGTTGCCGGGCCCGTGCTGGGCGGTTGGCTGACCGAATATCTGTCATGGCGCTGGGTATTCTGGATCAACCTGCCGCTGGGCCTGGTTGCATTGTGGGCGATCCACCGTGCCTTGGGTGGCCTGCCGGTGCAACGCCGCGAAGCCCGGGTGGACTACCTGGGCGCCGTGTTGCTGATCGTTGGCCTGGGCAGCCTGTTGCTGGGCATTACCCTGGTCGGCCAAGGCCAGGCCTGGAATGCGCCCGCCGTCATGGGCCTGTTTGCCTGCGCTGGGCTTGGCACGGCCGTGTTCGTCGCCCACGAGCGCCGCTGCCAGGAACCGTTGCTGCCCCTAGGCCTGTTCGGTAACCGGGTTGCCGTGCTGTGCTGGGGGGTGATTTTCTTCGCCAGCTTCCAGTCTATTTCACTGACCATGCTGATGCCTTTGCGCTACCAGGGCATCACCGGCGCCGGCGCCGACAGTGCAGCACTGCACCTGCTGCCCTTGGCCATTGGCCTGCCCATAGGGGCCTTTACCGGCGGGCGCATGACCAGCATCACGGGCCGCTTCAAACCGCAGATCCTCGCCGGCGCGCTGCTGATGCCGGTCGCGGTCTTCGCCATGGCCATCACCCCGCCACAGTCGGCCCTGCTCAGCGCCGTGTTCATGTTGCTGACCGGCATCGCCTGCGGCCTGCAGTTCCCGACCTCGCTGGTGGGCACGCAGAGTGCGGTGGGCAGCAAGGACATCGGCGTGGCCACCAGCACCACCAACCTGTTCCGCTCACTGGGCGGGGCCATGGGCGTGGCGTGCATGTCCAGCCTGCTGCTGGCGCTGTTGCACCAAGGCGGTTTCGAGTTGCAGGGTAACCCGTTGCTGGGCAGCCTGCAGGCCGGCGAAGCAGACACGGCAACCCAGGCGCGTTTGCTGGCAACCTTCCGGCATCTGTTACTGGGCAGTGCGGCGGTGGCGTTGCTCGGCCTGCTGGCGGCCCTGGCATTACCGGACCGGCAATTGCGCGGGCGTGAGGGAGCAGCCTGAGGTATTAATCCCCCCTTAACATCAGGAGGAAACACTCCCTCACAATCCTTAACAAAGTGTCATTTGCGCAGGGCCGGGCTCAAGCGCAGCATATCCAGCCCGGTGTCGACCCATTTTTCGGCATCGCGCAGCAGCTCGAAGCTGTCCGGCAGCAGCAACCAACGCCCGATCAGGCCATCGACATAGGCAAACAGGGCCACGGCTGCGCGCTCTACATCCAGCTCGGCCGGCAATTGTTCGCGGCGTACGGCATTGGCCAGCGCCAGGTTGATGCCCACGTGGCAATCCAGTACAGCGCTCTGGCGCTGCTGGCGAATTTCACACATGTCATCGGTGAACTCGCACTTGTGATGCAGGATTTCGTTGATACGACGGGTACGGGCGTCCAGCACCAGCTCGTTGAACACTTGCAGCAGCAGCTTGCGCATGCACCCAAGCGGGTCGACTTCGTCCTCGCTTTCACTGGCACGCGCCAAGTGGTCATGGGTTTCGTGCAGGCTGTCGAGCAACGCCTGCACCAGCTCTGCCTTATTATTGAAATGCCAGTAGATCGCACCCCGAGTCACGCCCGCCAGCTCGGCGATGTCCGCCAGGGTGGTGCGCGCAACCCCGCGCTTGTAGAAGGCCTTTTCCGCTGCCTCGATGATTTGCGTGCGGGTTTCCTGGGCTTCTTCTTTGGTTCGACGGACCATGGCAGTACAACCTCATCTGGGCCCGCAGGCGCGTCGCGTGCAGGGAATCCGCCGGGGCCACACCTCTGCAGGGTGCTTCCCGGATTGGCTAATAAAAGGGCTGGGGTAGTAGCCAAGTACCACCCAACGGTATTTACAAACAACCATGAATGTAAGTATATTCGTTAGTAAGCTATTTATCCACCTGGTAGCATTTTTTCCGTCAAGACTCTTCCATTACCCTTGAGCATCTCCCAGCTCTAGCGATCCGAGGATCCTCATGCAATTCAAGCCAGCCGTTACCGCTCTGGTTTCCGCCGTCGCCCTGGCAACCCTGCTCAGTGGCTGCAAGAAAGAAGAAGCCGCGCCCGCAGCACAGGCTCCTCAGGTCGGCGTAGTGACCATCCAGCCCCAAGCCTTCACCTTGACCTCGGAACTGCCGGGGCGCACCAGCGCATTCCGCGTCGCTGAAGTCCGCCCACAGGTCAATGGCATCATCCTCAAGCGCCTGTTCAAGGAAGGCAGCGAGGTCAAAGAAGGCCAGCAGCTGTACCAGATCGACCCTGCCGTGTACGAGGCCAACCTGGCCAACGCCCAGGCTAACCTGCAAGCTACCCGCTCGCTGGCCGAGCGCTACAAGCAGCTGATCGACGAACAGGCGGTGTCCAAGCAGGAATACGACGACGCCAATGCCAAACGATTGCAGGCCGATGCGTCGCTCAAAAGCGCCCAGATCGACCTGCGCTACACCAAGGTGCTGGCGCCGATCAGCGGTCGCATCGGTCGCTCGTCGTTCACCGAAGGCGCGCTGGTGAGCAATGGCCAGACCAACGCCATGGCCACCATCCAGCAGCTCGACCCGATCTACGTCGACGTCACGCAGTCCACCGCCGAGCTGCTCAAGCTGCGCCGTGAGCTGGAAAGCGGCCAACTGCAGAAGTCCGGCGCCAATACCGCATCGGTTCAGCTGGTGCTGGAAGACGGCAGCCTGTTCAAGCAGGAAGGTCGCCTGGAGTTCTCCGAAGTCGCGGTCGACGAGACCACCGGTTCGGTGACGCTGCGCGCCATCTTCCCCAACCCGGACCACACCCTGCTGCCAGGCATGTTCGTGCATGCGCGGCTCAAGGCCGGGGTCAACAGCCAAGCTATCCTGGCCCCGCAGCAAGGCGTTACCCGTGACCTCAAGGGTGCACCGACCGCGCTGGTGGTCAACCAGGAGAACAAGGTCGAACTGCGCCAGCTCAAGGCCAGCCGCACCCTGGGCAGCGACTGGCTGATCGAGGAAGGCTTGAACCCGGGCGACCGCCTGATCACCGAAGGCCTGCAGTACGTGCGCCCTGGCGTCGAGGTCAAGGTCAGCGATGCCACCAACGTCAAGAAGCCAGGCAGCCCTGATCAGGCCAACGCGGCCAAAGCAGACGCCAAAGCGGAGTAAACCATGTCGAAGTTCTTTATCGATCGCCCGATCTTCGCCTGGGTGATCGCCTTGGTGATCATGCTGGTCGGCGCCTTGTCGATCCTGAAGCTGCCGATCAACCAGTACCCAAGCATCGCGCCGCCGGCCATCGCCATCGCCGTGACCTACCCGGGCGCTTCGGCGCAGACCGTGCAGGACACCGTTGTGCAGGTGATCGAGCAGCAGCTCAACGGTATCGACAACCTGCGCTATGTGTCTTCGGAGAGTAACTCCGACGGCAGCATGACCATCACGGCCACCTTCGAGCAAGGTACCAATGCCGACACCGCGCAGGTACAGGTGCAGAACAAGCTGAACCTGGCCACCCCGCTGCTGCCGCAAGAGGTGCAGCAGCAAGGTATCCGCGTCACCAAGGCAGTGAAGAACTTCCTGCTGGTGATCGGCCTGGTGTCCGAAGACGGCAGCATGACCAAGGACGACTTGGCAAACTACATCGTCTCCAACATGCAGGACCCGATCTCGCGGACCGCCGGTGTAGGTGACTTCCAGGTGTTCGGTGCGCAGTACGCCATGCGTATCTGGCTGGATCCGGCCAAGCTGAACAAGTTCCAGCTGACGCCGGTCGACGTCAAGACCGCGGTCGCCGCGCAGAACGTGCAGGTATCGTCCGGCCAGCTCGGCGGCCTGCCTGCCCTGCCGGGTACCCAGCTCAACGCGACCATCATCGGCAAGACCCGCCTGCAGACCGCTGAGCAGTTCGAGAAAATTCTGCTCAAGGTCAACACGGACGGTTCACAGGTACGACTGGGTGATGTCGCCCAGGTCGGCCTGGGCGGTGAGAACTACGCCATCAGCGCCCAGTTCAACGGCAAGCCGGCCTCGGGCCTGGCGGTCAAGCTGGCGACCGGCGCCAACGCCCTGGACACCGCCAAGGCACTGCGTCAGACCATCAGCGACCTGGAACCGTTCTTCCCGCCTGGGGTAAAAGCGGTGTTCCCGTATGACACCACGCCGGTGGTCACCGAATCGATCAGCGGGGTAATCCACACCCTGATCGAAGCCGTGGTCCTGGTGTTCCTGGTGATGTACCTGTTCCTGCAGAACTTCCGCGCCACCATCATTACCACCATGACCGTACCGGTGGTACTGCTGGGTACCTTCGGCATCCTCGCCGCCGCGGGCTTCAGCATCAACACCCTGACCATGTTCGCCATGGTCCTGGCCATCGGCTTGCTGGTGGACGACGCCATCGTCGTGGTGGAAAACGTCGAACGGGTGATGTCCGAGGAAGGCTTGCCGCCCAAGGAGGCGACCAAGCGCTCCATGGAGCAGATCCAGGGTGCCCTGGTGGGTATCGCCCTGGTGCTGTCGGCGGTACTGCTGCCAATGGCCTTCTTCGGCGGCTCCACGGGTGTGATCTACCGTCAGTTCTCCATCACCATCGTCTCGGCCATGGGCCTGTCGGTGCTGGTGGCGCTGATCTTCACCCCGGCACTGTGCGCCACCATGCTCAAGCCACTGAAGAAGGGCGAGCACCATGAGGCCAAGGGTGGTTTCTTCGGCTGGTTCAACCGCAACTTCGACCGCAGCGTAAACGGCTACGAGCGTAGCGTCGGGACCATCTTGCGCAACAAGGTGCCGTTCCTGCTCGCCTACGCCCTGATCGTGGTCGGCATGATCTGGCTGTTCGCTCGTATTCCAACGGCGTTCCTGCCTGAGGAAGACCAAGGCGTACTGTTCGCCCAGGTGCAAACCCCGGCAGGCTCCAGTGCCGAGCGCACTCAGGTGGTGGTCGACCAGATGCGTGAGTACCTGCTCAAAGAAGAAGCAGACACCGTGTCGTCGGTGTTCACCGTCAACGGCTTCAACTTCGCCGGCCGCGGCCAGAGCTCCGGTATGGCGTTCATCATGCTCAAACCGTGGGACGAACGCTCCAAGGAGAACAGTGTGTTCGCCCTGGCCGAGCGCGCCCAGCAGCACTTCTTTACCTTCCGCGACGCGATGGTGTTCGCCTTCGCACCGCCTGCGGTACTCGAACTGGGTAACGCCACCGGCTTCGACGTGTTCCTGCAGGACCGCGGCGGTGTCGGCCATGCCAAACTCATGGAAGCACGCAACCAGTTCCTGGCCAAAGCGGCACAAAGCAAGGTGCTCAGTGCCGTGCGCCCGAACGGCCTGAACGATGAACCGCAGTACCAGCTGACCATCGATGACGAACGTGCCAGCGCCTTGGGCGTGACCATCGCCGACATCAACAACACCCTGTCGATTGCCCTGGGTGCCAGCTACGTCAACGACTTCATCGACCGCGGCCGGGTCAAGAAGGTATACATCCAGGGTGAACCAAACGCCCGGATGAGCCCCGAAGACCTGCAGAAGTGGTACGTGCGCAACGGCGCAGGCGAGATGGTGCCGTTCTCCTCGTTTGCCAAAGGCGAGTGGACCTACGGTTCGCCCAAACTGTCCCGTTACAACGGCGTCGAGGCGATGGAAATCCTTGGTGCACCGGCCCCGGGCTACAGTACCGGTGATGCCATGGCCGAGGTGGAGCGTATCGCTGGCGAGTTGCCGGACGGTATCGGCTTCTCCTGGACCGGCATGTCCTACGAGGAAAAACTCTCCGGCTCGCAAATGCCGGCGCTGTTCGCCCTCTCGGTACTGTTCGTGTTCCTCTGCCTGGCAGCACTGTATGAAAGCTGGTCGATCCCGATCGCCGTCGTGCTGGTAGTACCGCTGGGTATCATCGGTGCGCTGATCGCTACCAGCCTGCGCGGGTTGTCCAACGACACCTACTTCCTGGTCGGCCTGTTGACCACTATTGGCCTGGCGGCGAAGAACGCGATCCTGATCGTCGAATTCGCCAAGGAACTGCATGAGCAGGGCCGTAGCCTGTACGACGCGGCGATCGAGGCGTGCCGCATGCGTCTGCGCCCGATCATCATGACCTCGCTGGCGTTCATCCTCGGCGTGGTACCGTTGACTATCGCCAGCGGCGCCGGCGCGGGCAGCCAGCACGCCATCGGCACCGGCGTGATCGGCGGCATGATCAGTGCAACCATCCTGGCAATTTTCTGGGTACCGCTATTCTTCGTCGCAGTGTCGTCGCTGTTCGGCAGCAAAGAGCCGAAAAAAGATGCCACCCCTGAAACTCCACGTTATGAGGCTGGGCAATGACCAAGTCTTTGTTGTCCCTGGCGGTAACCGCTTTGATCCTTGGCGGCTGCTCGCTGATCCCTGATTACCAGACCCCGGAAACCCCGGTGGCCCAGCAGTGGCCGCAAGGCCCTGCGTACTCGCCGACCCAGTCGGCCGACGTGGCCGCCGCTGAACAAGGCTGGCGCCAGTTCTTCCAGGACCCGGCACTGCAGCAACTGATCCAGACCTCGCTGGTGAACAACCGCGACCTGCGCGTCGCGGCGCTGAACCTGGACGCCTACCGCGCCCAGTACCGCATCCAGCGTGCCGACCTGTTCCCGGCGGTGTCGGCCACTGGCAGCGGCAGCCGCCAGCGCGTCCCGGCCAACATGTCGACCACCGGCGAATCCAACATCACCAGCCAGTATTCGGCCACCCTGGGCGTCAGCGCCTATGAGCTGGACCTGTTCGGCCGCGTACGCAGCCTGACCGAGCAGGCCCTGGAGACTTACCTGTCCAGTGAGCAGGCGCGCCGTTCCACGCAGATCGCCCTGGTGGCCAGCGTGGCCAACGCCTACTACACCTGGCAGGCCGACCAGGCGCTGTTCAAGCTGACCGAAGATACCCTCAAGACCTACGAGGAAAGCTACAACCTCACCCGCCGCAGCAACGAGGTAGGTGTGGCGTCGGCGCTGGACCTGAGCCAGGCACGCACCGCCGTGGAAGGCGCGCGGGTCAAGTACTCGCAGTACCAGCGCCTGGTCGCCCAGGACGTCAACAGCCTGGCCGTGCTGCTCGGCACCGGCGTACCGGCCAACCTGCCGGCCCCGCTGAAACTCGATGCCGACCAGTTGGCCGAGGTTCCGGCGGGCCTGCCCTCCGACCTGCTGACCCGGCGCCCGGACATTCAGGAAGCCGAGCACCTGCTGAAAGCTGCCAATGCCAACATTGGCGCTGCGCGTGCTGCGTTCTTCCCGAGCATCAGCCTGACCGCCAACGCGGGTACCCTGAGCCCGGACATGGACGGGCTGTTCAAGGGCGGTTCGGGTACCTGGCTGTTCCAGCCCCAGATCAACCTGCCGATCTTCAACGCCGGCAGCCTGAAGGCCAGCCTGGACTATTCGAAGATCCAGAAGGACATCAACGTCGCCAAGTACGAAAAGACCATCCAGACCGCCTTCCAGGAAGTCTCCGATGGCCTGGCGGCGCGCAAGACCTTCGAAGAGCAGTTGCAGGCGCAACGTGACCTGGTGCAAGCGAACCAGGACTACTACCGCCTGGCTGAACGCCGTTACCGCATCGGCATCGACAGCAACCTGACCTTCCTCGACGCCCAGCGCAACCTGTTCAGCGCCCAGCAGGCACTGATCACCGACCGCCTGTCGCAGCTGACCAGCGAGGTCAACTTGTACAAGGCGCTGGGGGGCGGCTGGTACGAGCGGACCGGCCAGGCCAATCAGCAGGCCTCGGTGAATACACCGAAGGGCTGACCCAACGGCTGCAACCTCAAGCCCACCCTCGCGGTGGGCTTTTTGTTGCCGCCACAGATAATTAACCAACCGGAACATTCCGTTCGATTATCGCCCGCTACCGTGTGCGACGAATTGCCTCGCCCCTTCCCTTCCCCGCACCATCGCACCCAGCAACGTTGCCCACGTTCATCAAAAAAGACCGCCCTGCAGGCCGCATCCTGCAGCACAGCGGTTCGCCAATAAAAACAAGAGATCCACGACAGATGAGCACTTCGCACCCCGCACGCCAGCTGCTGCCCGGCCTGTTGGCCATGTCCTGCACGTTCCCCGCGTTTGCCGCCGAAGGCGGTTTCATGGAGGACGCCAAAGCCAGCCTCAACCTGCGCAACTTCTACATCAACCGCAACTTCGTCGACCCGGCCCACCCCCAGGCCAAAGGCGAAGAATGGACGCAAAGCTTCATCCTCGATGCCCGCTCCGGTTTCACTCAGGGCACCGTGGGTTTCGGCGTGGACGTACTGGGTTTGTACTCGGTCAAGCTCGATGGCGGTAAAGGCACCACCAATACCCACCTGCTGCCGGTACACGACGATGGCCGCCCCGCCGACGACTTCGGCCGGCTGGGCGTGGCACTGAAAGCCAAGCTGTCGCAAACCGAATTGAAAGTCGGTGAATGGATGCCGGTGTTGCCGATCCTGCGCTCGGATGACGGCCGCTCACTGCCGCAGACCTTCCGCGGCGGCCAGCTTACCTCGAAGGAAATCGACGGCCTCACCCTGTACGCCGGCCAGTTCCGCGGCAACAGCCCGCGCAATGATGCCAGCATGGACGACATGTCGCTCAACGGCCGTGCGGCCTTCACCTCCGACCGCTTCAACTTCGGCGGCGGTGAGTACACCTTCAACGACAAGCGCACCATGATCGGCTTGTGGGATGCTCAGCTCAAGGACATCTACCGCCAGCAATACCTCAACCTGGTGCACAGCCAGCCACTCGGCGAATGGACACTGGGCGCCAACCTTGGGTATTTCATCGGCAAGGAAGATGGCGCCGAACGCGCCGGCCAACTCGACAACCGCACCGCTTCGGCGATGCTTTCGGCGCGCTACAAAGGCAACACTTTCTACGTCGGTTTGCAGAAAGTCAGCGGCGACGATGCCTGGCTGCGGGTCAACGGCACCAGCGGTGGCACCTTGGCCAACGACAGTTACAACTCGAGCTTCGACAATGCCAAGGAACGCTCTTGGCAGGTGCGCCACGACTTCAACTTCGTCAGTGTCGGTATCCCTGGGCTGACGCTGATGAACCGCTACATCAAGGGTGACAATGTCACCGCGGGCGGTGTTGACGATGGCAAGGAATGGGCGCGGGAGACCGAGCTGGCCTATGTGGTGCAATCGGGTTCGTTCAAGGATTTATCGGTGAAATGGCGCAACTCGACCATGCGCCGCGACTTCAGCACCAACTCGTTCGATGAGAACCGGTTGATTGTGAGTTATCCGCTGAATCTGCTGTGACTTCACTGGCCTCTTCGCGGGCAAGCCCGCTCCTACAGGGATTGCGCTCACTCCAAGCCTGCGCATTCCCTGGGGAAGCGGGCTTGCCCGCAAAGAGGCGGGCAAGCCTTAAATAACCTTATCGAATAACAACCTGCGCAAACCTTCATTGACGACATATGCGGTAACAGCTTAAATCGACGTCCGATCCCGCCGCAGAGCCTCGACATGGACCTTCGCCAACTGCGCTACTTCATCGCCCTCACCGAGTACCGCAGTTTCGTCCGTGCCGCCGAAGCCATGGGTATCACTCAGCCCGCGTTCAGCCGCGCTATCCAGGGCCTGGAGCAGACTTTCGGCTGCCCGTTGGTCGACCGCGCCAGCAAGGCACTGCCACCGACGCCTGAAGGGCTGGTGGTGCTGCAACACGCCCGGCGCCTGGTGCAGGGCGCCGCGCAGTTGAGCAACGAAGTGCTGCAGATGACCAAGCTCGACGCCGGCGAACTGCATTTCGGCAGCGGCCCGGCCCTGGCCGTGCGCCTGGTGCCTGAAGCGTTGCGGCACTTCATCGGCACCCACCCTGGCATCCGCACCGCGCTGCTGGTCGATAATGCCGAACGCCTCGGCCAGGCGCTGCGCCGTGAACAGATCGAATTTTTTGTCGATGACATCCGCCCGTTCGAAGCCGACGCCAACTTCCACACCGAACCGCTCAGCCCGCGCCCGGGGCTGTTCTTCTGCCGCCCCGGGCACCCGCTGCTGGCCAAGGACAGCTTGTCGACCAACGACCTGTTCGCCTACCCCCTGGCCAGCGCTCTGCTCGCCCCCGGGGTACGCAAGCGCCTGGCCAACCTCAGTGGGCGCAGCGACTTCACCCCACACCTGCAGACCGAACACCTGGCGGTGCTGCGCAGCGTGGTGCAAGCCACCGATGCCATCGGCACCGCCAGCGAAGAAGCCGTGGCCGACGACCTGGCCGCAGGGCGCCTGGTGCGCCTGCACTGGCGCAACCTGCCGCCGGCTCTGGAGGTGCTGAGTGTCCGCTGCGGTGTGGTCAGCCGTAGCGGCTACCGCCTGTCACCGGCCGCAAGGGCGATGATCGAGACGCTGGTTGGGCTGGATGCACCAGTGCGCAGTGCTGCCATTCGCTGAACGGATGATGATGGTGAGCTACGCGCTATTCTGATCAGTATTGGCCTCTTCGCGCCCACGCTGCGGGAGCGGGCCTGCCGGCACAGCCAGCACAACTGAACAGGTAAACCAGGGAGGAACAACAATGAGAAACCTCGTCGAACACCTGAGCCAATACGCCAATTACCACCGCGACCCGCGCAATATCGGCACGCATTTCATCGGCATTCCGCTGATCGTGGTGGCGGTGACCGTCTTGCTGTCGCGCCCGGGCTGGGAGGTGGCGGGCATGTGGCTGTCCCCTGCCCTGCTGGCGGCGGCGGCCGCGGTGTGGTTCTACCTGCGCCTGGACTTACGCTTCGGGTTGGTCATGGGCCTGCTGCTGGGCCTGTGCCTGTGGGTTGGCCAGGTGCTGGCGGTGCAAACCACCGCGCTGTGGCTCGGCGCCGGGCTTGGGGCGTTCGTGGTGGGCTGGATCATCCAGTTCGTCGGGCATCATTACGAAGGCCGCAAACCGGCATTCGTCGACGACATCAGCGGGTTGATCATCGGCCCGCTGTTCGTGGTGGCGGAAGCGGCATTCATGCTGGGCTTGTGCCCGGAGCTGAAACGCGCCGTGGAGGCCAATGCCGGCCCGGTGGCGCTGCGGCAGAAGAAGGCAGCCATCTAGTCGTCACTGGCCTCATCGTTGGCAGCGCTGCAATCCCTGTGGGAGCCGGCTTGCCGGCGATGAGGCCGGTGCAGTCAATCGTGTTGGCGAGACTCTACCCCCAACTCATCCCACACCGACTCCGCCAGGTGGAACGTGGCATTGGCCGCCGGAATGCCGCAATAGATCGCGCTTTGCATCAGCACTTCCTTGATCTCGTCACGCGTCACGCCGTTGTTGGCGGCGGCGCGCAAATGCAGCTTGAGCTCATCGTTGCGGTTCATGCCGATCAGCATGGCGATGGTGATCAGGCTACGGGTGTGCCGCGGCAGGCCCGGGCGGGTCCAGATATCGCCCCAGGCATGCCGGGTGATCATCTCCTGGAACTCGCCGTTGAAGTCATTGAGCTTCTCCAGGCTGCGGTCCACGTGCGCATCGCCCAGTACCGCGCGGCGTACCTGCATACCGGCGTCGTAACGTTGTTTCTCATCCATGGCGTAATCCTCAGCGAGCCAGCAGGAAGTCGAGCACGCGGCGGCTGAACGCCTCGCCGATTTCGACGTTGGACAGGTGCGCGGCCGGGAACTCGGCGTAGGTAGCACCGATGATGGCGGCCTGCATGAAGCGACCATGCTCCGGCGTGGTCACCACGTCTTCGCTGCCGGCGACGATCAGCGTTGGCACCTGGACACGGCCCAGTTGCTCGCGGAAATCGGCATCGCGCACGGCCGCGCAGTTGCCGGCGTAGCCTTCAGGGGACGTCTGCGCAAGCATCTGGCAGATGCGCTGCGCCTGCTCAGGCTGAGCCTCGGCAAACGCGGGGGTGAACCAGCGGGCGATGGAGGCATCGCGCAGGTCGGCCATGGCTTGCTGGCCACCCTTGAGCACGGTGTCGATACGGGTGTTCCACACCTCGTCATTGGCGATCTTCGCCGCGGTGTTGCACAGCGTCAGGCTGTGCAGGCGATCGCCCGCATTGATGCCCAGCCACTGGCCGATCAGGCCGCCCATCGACAGGCCGACGAAGTGCGCGTGGGGGATATCCAGCGCATCCAGCAACGCCAGTACGTCGCGGCCCAGCTGTTCGATGCGGTAAGGGCCCTGGGTGACCAGCGAAGCGCCGTGCCCACGGGTGTCGTAACGCAGCACCCGGAAGTGCTCGCTCCACATCGGGATCTGGCTATCCCACATGCCAAGGTCGGTACCCAGCGAGTTGGACAGCACCAGCACCGGGGCATCGTCCGGGCCATCGAGTCGATAGTTCAATACGCCATCGGCCAGTTGCAATTGCGCCACAGCGGTCTCCTTCAGGCAGTGAAACGTTGATGTTCAGCCACGGCGCGCGCCACCCAGACGCGGGCCTGGCCGAGGTAATGGGCAGGGTCGAGCAGGCGGTCGAGCTCTTGCTCGGTCAGCTCGGCCGTGACCTGCGGCTCGTCACCCAGCACGGCGCGCAAGTGGCGCTGCTCGGCGACGGCGCGCTGGCAGCATTGCTCCAGCAGGTGGTGGGCGCGGTCGCGGCCAAGGCGCTGGGCCAGGACGATGCTCACCGCCTCGGCCAGCACCAGGCCTTGGGTCAGGTCGAGGTTGCGGCGCATACGCTCGGCGTTCACTTCCATGCCCTCGGCAATCACCTGGGCCTGGCGCAAGGCGCCTGAAACCAGGCAGCAGATATCTGGCAGGGTTTCCCACTCGGCATGCCACAGGCCGAGGCTGCGCTCGTGCTCTTGGGGCATGGCACTGTAAAGCGTCGAAAGCAGGCCCGGCACACGGGTGGCGGCGCCAATCAGCACCGCAGCACCCACCGGGTTGCGCTTGTGCGGCATGGTCGATGAACCGCCCTTGCCAGGTGCGGAAGGCTCGAATACTTCACCTGCCTCGGTCTGCATCAGCAGGCTGATGTCGCGGCCGAACTTGCCCAGGCTACCAGCGACAAGGCCCAGCACCGAGGCGAACTCCACCAGGCGGTCGCGCTGGGTGTGCCAGGGTTGCTCGGGCAAGGTCAGCTTGAGCTGTTCGGCCAGGCCTTCGGCGACCGGCAGCGCCTTGCTGCCCAGGGCCGCCAGGCTGCCGGAGGCACCGCCAAACTGCAGCACCAGCAAACGCGGGCGCAGCTCCTGAAGGCGTTGACGGTGGCGCGTCAAGGCGCCGAGCACACCCGCCAGCTTCATCCCCAGGGTCACCGGGGTGGCGTGTTGCAGCCAGGTGCGCCCCACCAGCGGCGTGTCGGCATGCAGCAGGGCTTGGCGCGACAAGGTCTCGGCCAATGTGGCAAGGTCGCCCTCGATCAGCGCCAGGGCATCACGCAACTGCAGCACCAGGCCGGTATCCATCGCATCCTGGCTGGTCGCACCCAGGTGCACATAACGCTCGGCCTCGGGCACGCCGCTGGCTATCACCTTGCCCAACGCCTTGACCATCGGGATCGCCGAGTTGCCGGCGGTGGCAATGGCATCGGCCAGCGCACGCATGTCATAGCGCTCGGCCTGGCAGCCAGCCTCAATGGCGGCGACCGCGCTGTGCGGCACCAGCCCGGCGGCAGCCTCGGCGCGGGCCAGGGCGGCTTCGAAGTCGAGCATGCCCTGCAGGCGGCCGCGGTCAGAGAAAATCTCGCGCATGGCCGGGGCCGTGAAGTAGGCGTCGAACAGCTGGTTGGTCATGCCACGTCCTTAATCATCATGGTGCAAGTACGCCGCCTGCTTCGGCAGGCGCAGGCTGAACAGGAACGCGATCGCCATCATCGCCGTCACGTACCAGTAGAAGGTGTTTTCCATGCCCAGGGTTTTCAGACCCAGGGCTACGTATTCCGCCGAACCGCCGAACATCGCGTTGGCTACCGCATAGGCCAGGCCCACACCCAGTGCCCGCACCTGTGGCGGGAACATCTCGGCCTTCACCAGGCCGCTGATCGAGGTGTAGAAACTGACGATGCACAGCGCCAGGCTGACCAGCACGAAGGCCATGAACGGGCTGCTGACGGTCTTCAACGCCATCAGCAACGGCACGGTGAACAGCGTACCAAGGGCACCGAACAGCAGCATCGAATTACGCCGGCCGATACGGTCCGAAAGCATGCCGAAAAACGGCTGCAGCACCATGAACAGGAACAGCGCACCGGTCATCACATAGCTGGCGTTCTTGGCGGTCATGCCGGCCGTGTTCACCAGGTACTTCTGCATGTAGGTGGTGAAGGTATAGAAGATCAGCGAGCCGCCTGCGGTGTAGCCGAGCACGGTGATGAAGGCTGCAGCATGGTTGCGGAACAGGCCTTTGACCGAGCCTGCGTCCTTGTCGTTGCGGGTTTCGGCACTGCTGGTTTCGTGCAGCGAACGGCGCAGCATCAGCGAGATCAGGGCGGCAATGGCGCCGACCACGAAGGGGATGCGCCAGCCCCAGGCGCGCAGCTCGTCTTCAGTCAGCAGCTGTTGCAGGATCACCACCACCAGCACTGCCAGCAACTGGCCGCCAATCAGGGTGACGTACTGGAACGAGGCGAAGAAACCGCGCTGGCCGCGCAGCGCCACTTCACTCATGTAGGTAGCAGTGGTGCCGTACTCGCCACCCACCGAAAGGCCCTGGATCAGGCGGGCCAGCAACAGCAGTGCCGGGGCCCAGGTGCCGATGCTGGCATAGGTGGGCAGGCAGGCGATCATCAAGGAGCCGAAACACATCATCAGCACCGAGATCATCAGGGAATTCTTGCGGCCATGACGGTCGGCCAGGCGGCCGAAGATCCAGCCACCAATGGGGCGCATCAAAAAGCCCGCAGCGAACACGCCGGCGGTATTGAGCAACTGCACGGTCGGGTCGTCGGAGGGGAAGAAAGCCGGGGCGAAGTAGATCGCACAGAAGGCGTAGACGTAGAAGTCGAACCATTCCACCAGGTTGCCTGAAGAGGCACCGACGATGGCGAAGATGCGCTTACTGCGCTCTTCGCCGGTGTAATAGGCTGAGGTCATGACGATTTTACTCCTGGAGGGTCCTAGGTAAGTCTAGACATACCTAGTAACACACTCGTTCCGCTTTGGGGCTGGCCATTAGCCTTGGGTCTTATAGGGCCGGCCTCTTCGCGGGACAAGCCCGCCCCACAAAGGAGGCGTGGTCCCTTGTGGGGCGGGCTTGTACCGCGAAGAGGCCGGTACTGGTCAAACTCGCTCGATGGCTAGCGCCAAACCTTGGCCGACACCCACACACATGGTCGCCAGGCCTTTGCGCCCGCCGCTCTTTTCCAGCTGGTGAAGCGCAGTCAGCACCAGGCGCGCACCGCTCATGCCCAGCGGGTGCCCCAGGGCGATCGCGCCGCCGTTGGGGTTCACCTGCGGCGCATCATCGGCCACACCCAGCTCGCGCAGTACCGCCAGGCCTTGGCTGGCAAAGGCTTCGTTAAGCTCGATGACATCGAAATCGCTCACCGCCACGCCCAGGCGCTCGGTCAGCTTGCGTACCGCCGGGACCGGGCCGATGCCCATCACCCGAGGTGCCACGCCGCCACTGGCCATGCCCAGCACGCGGGCACGCGGGGTCAGGCCGTGCTGCTTGACCGCTTCTGCCGAGGCCAGGATCAGCGCCGCAGCACCATCGTTGACACCCGAGGCGTTGCCCGCAGTAACCGTCTTGTCCGGGCCATTGACCGGCTTGAGCCTGGCCAGTGCCTCAAGGGTGGTTTCCGGGCGCAAGTGCTCATCGCGCTCGACGATGGTTTCGCCTTTCTTGTGGGCGATACGCACCGGCACGATCTCTTCGGCAAAGAAACCGGCAGCCTGCGCTGCAGCTGCTTTCTGCTGGCTGCGCACGGCGAAGGCATCCTGGTCGGCACGGGACACCTGATAGTCGTCAGCGACGTTGTCGGCTGTCTCGGGCATGGAGTCCACGCCGTACTGGCTCTTCATCAGCGGGTTGATGAAGCGCCAGCCGATGGTCGTGTCTTCGAGCTTCATGTTGCGCGAGTAGCCGCTTTCGGCCTTGCCCATGACGAACGGGGCACGTGACATGGACTCGACGCCGCCAGCAATGGCCAGCTCCATCTCGCCACTGGCGATGGCACGGAATGCCGTGCCGATGGCGTCCATGCCCGAAGCGCACAGGCGGTTGAGGGTCACGCCCGGAACGCTCTCGGGCAGGCCGGCCAACAGCAACGCCATGCGTGCCACGTTGCGGTTGTCTTCGCCGGCCTGGTTGGCGCAGCCGAAGAACACTTCGTCGAGCTGGTCCCACTGCACGCCTGGGTTGCGCTCGATCAGCGCTTTGAGCGGTACTGCTGCCAGGTCGTCGGCACGCACGCCAGCGAGGGCGCCGCCGAAGCGGCCGATGGGGGTGCGGATGGCGTCACAGATGAATACGTCGCGCATTATGCTTCTCCTGCCACTTGGCCATGGGCTGCGGCGGTACGGGATTCGAGGTCACGCAGGGCGCCAAGTTCGACATCGGTCGGCTCGGCGCTGGTCTGTACATCGTCGGCGAAGCGAATAGGCCGAATGGCAGCCATTAGGAGACTCCTGGTCAGGGTGCTACGTTGCGCTCAGATTAAGGAGAGTGGTGGGTCGCTTACAATCCGATAATCGACTCTTTGTGCGATTATCGAACTGTATGTTGCCTTGCTATCCATCTCCGTAGCGGGCTGCAGCGCAGCCCCTGGAGGTGCGATCAGGTCGCGTCCGCGTGGCTTACCAGGCCTTTGACAATCACGCCTACGGTCGCCAGGGCTGCCGGTACCAGCAACGCCGTCAGCACCTGCTCGAAGTTCCAGCCCAGGCCCAGCAGCGTCGCACCACTCCAGGCACCGAGAATCGCGCCGAAACGGCCGATGCCGAGCATCCAGGAGACGCCGGTGGCGCGCCCTTGGGTTGGATAGAAGCGCGCCGCCAGCGATGGCATGGCCGATTGCGCACCGTTCACGCACATCCCGGCAATCAGCACCAGGGTGGCGAGCACGGTGATGTTGCCCAGGCTCTGCCCTACCGCGTAGGCAAACACGCCTGCCAACAGGTAAAAGATGCCAATGACCTTGTGCGGGTTGTAGCGGTCCATGGCCCAACCGACCGCCACGGCACTGAGCACCCCGCCGAACTGGAACAACGCACCGATGAAGGCGGCCTGCTCCATGCTCGCACCGCTGTCGCGCATCAGCGTCGGCAGCCAGCTGGTCAGCAGGTAGACGATTACCAGGCCCATGAAATAGGTCAGCCACAGCAGCATCGTGCCCAGGCCATAGGTGCCGGAGAAGATCACCGCGAACACGTTGCGCGCAGCGACCGCCTTCTGTTCCGGCACACTGAAACTGGCCGCCTGCGCCACCACGGCCGGGGCGATCGGCGCCAGGGTCTTGCGTACCTTATCGGTGCCGCGGTTGCGCACCACCAGAAAGCGCGCCGACTCTGGCAGCCAGACCAGCAACACAACCGCCAGCAACAGCGGCAGCACCCCGCCGACCACCAGCAGGCTATGCCAGCCGTAGGCCGGGATCATCTTGGCGGAAATGAACCCGCCACCGGCCATGCCCAGGTTGAAGCCACAGAACATGCTGGTGACGAGCAGCGACTTGAGGCGTTCTGGCGTGTATTCGGAGAGCAGCGTGGTGGCGTTGGGCATCCCTGCGCCCAGCCCCAGGCCCGTCAAAAAGCGCAGTACCAGCAACTGGTCGACGTTGCTGGCATAGGCCGAGGCCAGGCTGAAGCCGCCAAACACCAATACCGCGCCGACCAGCACGCCCTTGCGGCCAAAACGGTCGGCCAGCGGGCCAGAACCCAAGGCACCGAACACCATGCCGATCAAGGCGGCACTCATCACCGGGCCGAGGCTGGCGCGGTCGATCCCCCACTCCTGCGACAGGGCCGGGGCGATGAAGCCCATGGCGGCGGTATCCAGGCCATCGAGGAAGACGATCAGGAAGCAGAGAATCACCACGCGCCATTGAAAGCGCGACAGCGGCTGGTCATTGATGAACGACTGGACGTCGAGGCAGGTCCCGACGGATTGTGGTTTGTTCATTGTTGTTATCCAGAAATGGGGCACGGTCGGGCCACTGCACGAGAGCAACCAGTACAGGGTTCAGCGTCGATGAAGTGTGGCCTGAGTCAGCCTGGATACAACGGTACTGCGTGCGGGTGCGGCCGCGAAGTGACAGTGGTCATGGTGTGCGCCTCTAATGTTGTTCTTGTGCGGTCGGCAAAGCCGACCGTTGCGAGAGACATTAATCAGCGAATGAAGGGGGCGCAATTGACCCGGAGCGACACTGTGCGTTTATCGAACAGGAAACGGTAGCCGTGCTCGACAGTGGTGCACAGCAGCGCCCGCTTGTTCAACCAAACAGCTGATGGCAAAGATCACGGCTGGATGCCAGCAGGATCGGCAGGAACCGCTGCTCGAGCTCGCTGCGGCTGACACGCCCCACATGGGTACTGACATTCAGCGCCGCCAGCACCTGCCCCGAGGCGTCATAGATAGGCACCGCGATCGAACGCAGCCCCTGCTCCAGCTCCTGATCGACAACACACCAACCTTGAGCGCGTACCTGCTGGATGCACGCGAACAACGACTCGGCATCATGCAAGGTACGGCTTGTACGGGCCTTGAGGTCGGCGCGATCAAGGTATTCGCGCAAGCTGGTGTCGTCCATTGCCGCCAGCAGAATGCGCCCCATCGACGTGCAGTAGGCCGGTAACCGCCCGCCAACCGAAAGGTCCACCGATATCAGCCGTTCGACAGTGGCCGAACGGGCTATATAAAGGATGTCGTCGCCTTCGAGGGTGGCCATGTTGGCGGCCTCGTGCAACTGGTCGCTGATACGGTCCAGGTAAGGCTGGGCAGATACCGCCAGCGGCGTCGACGAAAGGTAGGCATGGCCAAGGGTCAGTACCTTGGGCAGCAACGAATACGTGCGCCCGTCGGTGGTGGCGTAGCCCAGCTTGATCAGCGTATGCAGGCAACGGCGCACGGCCGCCCGCGGGATCTCGGTGCGGTGGCTGATCTGCGCGATGGTCAGGTGGCGCTTGCGCTCCTGGAATGCCTGGATTACGGCAAGCCCCCGCGCCAGCGACGTCATGAAGTCTGGATCGCCGGTAAAAGCCTGTATGCGCTTGGCGGGTGAAGCCACGATGGGCGGCGCCATTGCCGGTGTCGTCGGGCGTGCCGACTCTGGGCTGGCAGATTCGTTGCCCGGGATTTCGTCACTCATCGCTCACCTCAAAAAAAACCCTGCTTCGTGCGATTATCGAACAAACGGCCGATAATCGCAATTGACCGCTGACACGTTTGCTTATACCTTTCTCCTGCCACTTGTGGCTTCTTTGGAGAGACTGGTCAGGTACCCACCGTAGAAGTCCCCAGGCAACGGCCTCGCCTTCGTGCGAGGCCGTTTTATTTGTACGCCCGGCCTCTTTACCGCAGCGAACTTCCGCCGCCAGGTCTGTTCAAAAGAATACACCGCCGACCAAAGTCGCAAACTTTGACATTACACGTCAGGGTTGGGTAAATAAGACTGTTTGGCTTTTTATCGGTTGCTATAATCGATTCTGCTGGCCCGGATCGGTACTCCGGCATGGCAACACTGGCCTGACCCCTATCCGAAAACCAGCACATCCTGTGCATGGGCAACTTGCACCTGCACGCAACACCAGCACTTTTACATTCAGGTACTACTGTGACGAAAGATGAACTGCGCGCGGAACTCGAGCGCCAGGCTGAACGTTACAAGGAAGTTTACGGCGGTGAAGTCACCACCTACGCCGCTCAACCGGAGCCGGAGCGCAAGCCTTGGCGAAAAAGGGCCACGGTCCAGGACCAGGCCTTCAACCAAGAACTGGAAAAGATGGAAAAGGAGCTGCGCAGCGACGAACCCTGAGCAGCCGCCCCAGTGGTCACTCGCGTCGCGGGCAGCGCACCCTCGACGCGGAAAATCCTGACCGAAAGGCCGAGGATGAAATGGAATTACACAAATTTCATACGACCGTTTGAACACCAGGCAAGCTGACCGTTTTTCAGACATTTGGCGGATTTGGGCTTTTTTTGTGGCTTTTAACGGAACCTTCCCAGTGTTTTTACGTCTGCGATAGCGTTTGGGTGCAGTTCACAAAGCTGCCATCGGTCAGCTGCGGGTGCATCGATTGCCATTGTTTTCTGGCATAATCCCGCCCCCCAAATGACCGCCAGACAACCTTCATGATCGATTTATTCAGCGGACTGGATGCATGGGTATTGGTGAGCCTGCTGCTCGCCTTGACCTTCGTGCTCGCATTCGAGTTCATCAATGGCTTTCATGACACCGCCAACGCGGTAGCCACCGTCATCTATACCAAAGCCATGCCGCCACACCTGGCCGTGTTTTTCTCCGGGGTGTTCAACTTCCTTGGCGTTCTGCTCGGGGGTGTCGGGGTGGCCTATGCCATCGTTCACCTGCTGCCGGTCGAACTGCTCATCAATGTGAATACCGGACATGGCCTGGCCATGGTCTTCTCGTTGCTGGCTGCGGCCATCACCTGGAACCTGGGCACCTGGTACTTCGGCATCCCGGCCTCCAGCTCGCACACCCTGATCGGCTCGATCCTCGGCGTGGGCCTGGCCAATGCCATGATCAACGACATCCCGCTGGGTGATGGCGTCAACTGGCAGAAGGCGATCGACATCGCCATGTCGCTGGTGGTCTCGCCCATGGCTGGCTTCGCTGTTGCAGCGCTGGTATTGATCGGCCTGAAATGGTGGCGGCCGCTGTCGAAGATGCACAAGACGCCAGAGCAGCGTCGCAAGCTCGACGACAAGAAGCACCCGCCTTTCTGGAACCGCCTGGTGCTGGTCATTTCGGCGATGGGCGTGAGCTTCGTGCACGGCTCCAACGATGGCCAGAAAGGCATCGGCCTGATCATGCTGGTGCTGATCGGCATCGTCCCGGCCAAGTTCGTGCTTGACCTGAACAGCACCACCTACCAGATCGAACGCACCCGCGACGCGACCCTGCACCTGAGCCAGTTCTACGAGCGCAACGCCCCGACCCTGGGCGAGTTCCTGGCGCTCGGCAAGGCCCAGGCCAGCGACCTGCCAGAGCAGTTCAGCTGCAACCCTCAGCAGACCGAGCCAACCATCGCCGCACTGCAGTCCTCGCTGCAGGGTGTGACCGATTACCGCGCACTGGATGCCGAAAAACGCGTGGAAGTGCGTCGCTACCTGTTGTGCCTGGATGACACCGCGAAGAAGGTCGGCAAGCTGCCAGGCCTGGACGCGCGTGAAAAAGCCGACCTCGACAAGCTGCGCAAGGACCTCACTGCCACCACCGAGTACGCCCCGTTCTGGGTAATCGTTGCGGTAGCCCTGGCCTTGGGCCTGGGTACCATGGTCGGCTGGAAGCGCGTGGTACTGACCGTGGGCGAGAAGATCGGCAAACAGGGCATGACCTATGCCCAGGGCATGTCGGCGCAGATTACTGCGGCCTGCGCCATCGGCCTGGCCAATGTCTTCGCCTTGCCGGTTTCGACCACACACGTGCTGTCGTCCGGTGTGGCCGGCACCATGGTTGCCAACAAGAGCGGCCTGCAGGGCGGCACGGTCAAAACCATCCTGCTGGCCTGGGTGCTGACCCTGCCGGCATCGATGGGCCTCGCGGCTGGCCTGTTCTGGCTGGCGTCGAAAGCGATTGGCTGAATAAATCTGCCGTAAAGAAAAAGGCGCCTCAAGAAGGCGCCTTTTTCATGTGTGGATACTGGCCCTTTCGCGGGCAAGCCCGCTCCTACAGGCACGCTAGCGCTTCTTGCCTCCGAGCAACGACCCCATCAACCCGCGCACCAACTGCCGCCCAAACTGATTGGCCGCCTGGCGCACAGCCGATTTGATCGCCTGCCCTGCCGCACTCTGCAGAAAATCCCCGGCCTTGTCGGCCAGGCTCTCTTCATCCGCCTTCGGCACTGGTACGGGCTCTACCGGTTCACCTTTGCGCTCGGCCAGCATTTCATAGGCCGACTCACGGTCGATCGGCTTGTCGTAGCGCCCCGCCAATGCAGACCCGGCAATCAAGGCACTGCGCTCGCCCGCACTCAACGGCCCGATCCGCGATTGTGGCGGCGCTATCAATACCCGCTGGACCATCGCCGGCGTGCCCTTTTCTTCGAGCGTACCGACCAGCGCCTCACCAATCCCAAGCTCGGTCAACACTGCCAATGTATCGAACGCCGGGTTCGGGCGGAAACCGTCAGCCACGGCCCTCAGTGCCTTCTGCTCCTTGGCGGTGAACGCGCGCAAGCCATGCTGAATACGCAAACCCAATTGGGCCAGCACGCTGTCCGGCAGATCGCTCGGCGACTGGGTGACAAAGAACACCCCCACACCCTTGGAGCGAATCAGCCGAACCACTTGCTCCAGGCGATCCTGCAGGGCCTTGGGGGTGCCGTTGAACAGCAGATGCGCCTCATCGAAGAACAATGCCAGTACCGGTTTGTCGGCATCCCCCCGCTCCGGCAGCTGCTCGAACAATTCGGCCAGCAGCCACAACAGGAACGTGGCGTAGACCTTCGGCGCTTCATGCACCAGCCGGCTGGCATCAAGCAGGTGGATTCGCCCCCGGCCATCGCCGTCCAGCCGCAGCAGGTCTTCCAGCTGCAACGCCGGCTCGCCGAACAGCGCCTCGGCGCCCTGCTGCTCCAGCGTTGCCAGGCGGCGCAACAAGGCCTGGGTCGAGGCCGTGGTCATCAGCGCGCTGTCTTCGCCCAACAG
Organism: Pseudomonas sp. NPDC012596; assembly: GCF_042902325.1. Taxonomy (NCBI): domain Bacteria; kingdom Pseudomonadati; phylum Pseudomonadota; class Gammaproteobacteria; order Pseudomonadales; family Pseudomonadaceae; genus Pseudomonas; species Pseudomonas sp. NPDC012596. The sequence goes on from NZ_JBIBEB010000005.1 coordinate 131,999, forward strand.
CTGCGGATTGTCTTTCAAGTGGGCGAGCAGCGCCTTCAGGTCCTTGATGTCGAGCAGCAACAGGCCTTCTCGATCAGCCACCTTGAACGCGGCATAAAGTGCCGCCTGCTGGCTGTCGGTCAGCTCCAGCAGGTTACCGAGCAACAGCGGCCCCATCTCGCTGAGCGTGGTGCGCAGCGGGTGGCCGGATCGCCCGGCGATGTCCCACAGGCTCAAGGGGTATGCCTGCGGCTTGTACCCCAGCCATGGCATACCGGCGATCCGCTCGGCCACCTTGCCCTGCGGCGCACCCGCAGCACCGACACCGCACAGGTCGCCTTTGACATCGGCGGCGAATACCGCCACGCCCGCGTCGCTGAACACCTCCGCCAAGTGCTGCAAGGTCACGGTCTTGCCTGTGCCAGTAGCACCGGCGACCAGCCCGTGGCGGTTGGCCAGGCGCATGGCTTGTTTGACAGGCTGGCCATCCGGGCCAGCGCCTACAACTATGGTCGAAGATTCCGGCATCTTTTTAATCCCCTGCTCAAGCTTGACCACCCGTCGGCCGATACGTCTGGATGATATTCGCCTTAGAAGACAGAACACCCCTGAAAGGACTTTCGGGATGTTGCACTGTTTTATAGCGGTACTCGTGCGAACGCCCGATAAAAACCTTAGCGGAACCGATTACGCCATGAATAAAAGCCTTCGTTTCAGCCACAAGATTCTCTTGGCCGCATCACTGATTGTGATACTCGCCTTCAGCCTGTTCACCCTTTACAACGATTATCTCCAGCGTAATGCCATCCGCGAAGATCTGGAGAATTATCTGGCTGAAATGGGCGCGTCCACTTCAACCAACATTCGCAACCTGTTCGAAGGCCGTATCAAGCTGGTAGAAAATCTGGCGCAAAACATCGCACAGCAACCTGCCAACGCCGAAACGCTAATGGGCCAGAATGCCCTGACCTCGAGCTTTCTGACCGTGTACCTGGGCAAGGTCGACGGCGGCTTCAGCGTGCGCCCCTACTCGCCCATGCCCGAAGGCTACGACCCGCGCACCCGCCCCTGGTACAAGGACGGCATGAACGCCCAGGGCGCCATCCTCACCGAACCGTACATCGACATGACCACCAACAAGATGGTCATCGGCATCCTCAGCAAGGTGTCCAGCAGCGTTGGCGTGGTCGGTGGCGACCTGGCCCTGGATGGCCTGGTACAGATCATCAACTCGCTGAATTTCGGCGGCATGGGCTACGCCTTCCTGGTCAACGACCAGGGCAAGGTCCTGGTGCACCCGGACCAGGCACTGGCCATGAAGTCGCTGTCAGACCTGTTCCCGCAGCACACGCCGAAACTGTCCAGCCAGCTGACCGAAGTCCAGGCCGATGGGCAAACCCGGCTGCTGACCTTCGCCCCGATCAAAGGCCTGCCGTCGGCCAACTGGTACATCGGCCTGTCGGTGGATAAAGACAAAGCCTTCTCCATGCTCAGCACTTTCCGCACCTCTGCGGTGATCGCCACGGTGGTGGCGGTGGTGATCATCATTGGCCTGCTCGGCCTGCTGATCCGCGTGCTCATGCAACCGCTGCTGACCATGACCCGCGCCATGGAAGACATCGCCGAAGGCGAAGGCGACTTGACCAAACGCCTGAAAATTCACAACCACGACGAGTTCGGCATTCTGGGCACTGCGTTCAACCGTTTCGTCGAGCGCATCCACAGTTCGATCCGTGAAGTGTCTTCGGCCACCGAACGCGTCAATGAAGTGGCCTTGCAGGTGATCAGTGCCTCCAACTCGTCGATGACCAACTCTGACGAGCAGTCCAACCGCACCAACAGCGTCGCCGCCGCCATCAACGAGTTGGGCGCCGCCGCCCAGGAGATCGCCGGCAATGCCGCGCAGGCCTCGCAGCATGCCAGCTCGGCACGCCTGCTGGCCGAAGAAGGGCAGCAGGTGGTGGAGCGCAACATCGCGGCAATGAATCGCCTGTCGGACCTGATCGTCACCTCCAGCGCGCACATCGAAACGCTCAACAGCAAGACGGTGAACATCGGCCAGATCCTCGAGGTGATCACCAGTATTTCCCAGCAGACCAATTTGCTGGCGCTCAACGCCGCAATCGAAGCAGCCCGAGCCGGTGAGGCCGGCCGTGGTTTCGCCGTGGTGGCGGACGAAGTGCGCAACCTGGCGCACCGCACCCAGGAGTCGGCGCAACAGGTGCAGAGCATGATCGAAGAACTGCAGGTCGGTGCGCGCGAGTCGGTCGACACCATGGGCCAGAGCCAGCGCCACAGCCAGGACAGCGTCGCCATCGCCAACCAGGCAGGCGAACGCCTCGACAGCGTCACCGTGCGCATTGGCGAGATCGACGGCATGAACCAGTCGGTAGCCACCGCAACCGAAGAGCAGACCGCCGTGGTCGACTCGATCAACATGGACATCAACGAGATCAACATGCTCAACCAGGAAGGCGTCGAAAACCTGCAGGCAACCCTGCGGGCGTGTGCGGACCTGGAGCAGCAGGCCACCCGCCTGAAGCACCTGGTGGGCAGCTTCCGCATCTGACCTCAGGCGGCAAGCAGCAAAGCTGCTTGCCGCTAACCCAACCGAACAAACTATCCTTCAGAGAGGTCAACCTTTAGGCGTGTCATCGCCGGCTCTTTACAGCCGGGTGACAGACCCGAAGACGATCCCGGAGGGATGCTGATCGTGCACATCGCTGACATCACCATGTTCTACGCCCCGGCCAGCGGCGGCGTACGGACTTATCTTGATGCCAAACATCACCGCCTCGGCGCTATTCAAGGGGTGCGCCATAGCCTCTTGATTCCCGGTGCCAGCGCGCACCACGCCGATGGTGTCCACCATGTCCCCGCACCTCCCCTGCCCTTTGGCAAAGGCTACCGCTTCCCGGTGCGCCTGGCGCCCTGGTGCAATGTGCTGCGCGGCCTCAAGCCAGACCTGATCGAGGTTGGCGACCCTTACCTGACCGCCTGGGCAGCCCTGGAGGCGCGGCGTCAGCTCGATGTACCAGTGATCGGCTTCTACCACTCCGACCTGCCGTTGCTGGTCAGCAACCGCATGGGCAACTGGTTCACGCCCAACGTCGAAGCCTACGTCAGCAAGCTGTACGGCAATTTCGACCGGGTGCTGGCCCCCAGCCAGGTGATGGCCGACAAGCTGCGCCGCCTGGGCGTGCGCGATGTGCATGTGCAGCGCCTGGGCGTTGACCTCGCAACCTTCAACCCGAACCAGCGCGACCCGCAGCTACGCGCCGAACTGGGCATCCCCGATACCAGCCGCTTGCTGATCTTCGCTGGCCGCGGTTCGCGGGAAAAGAACCTGCCGGTGCTGCTCGACTGCATGCAGCGCCTGGGCCGCCCCTATCACTTGTTGCTGGTTGGCTCGAACATGCCCGCCAACGTCCCTGACAACGTCAGCGTGATCAATCACTTCTGCCCCCTTCACGAGGTCGCCAGGCTGGTGGCCAGCGCCGACCTGCTGGTGCATGCCGGCGACCAGGAAACCTTCGGCCTGGTCATCCTTGAAGCGATGGCCAGCGCCACGCCCGTGGTGGCCGTGCGCGCCGGGGCGTTCGGCGAGATCGTCAACGAGCAGTGCGGGCGCCTTTGCCGCGCCAACGATGGCCTGGCCATGGCGGCTGCGGTGCGCGAAGCGTTCGAGGCGGGCGTACGCACGCTTGGGGCGCAGGCGCGTAACCATGTCGAGCAGCATTACTCGTGGGATAACGTGGTCAACGGTTTGCTGCAGCACTATCAGGCAGTGCTGGGCCACCAGCCGCTGGTGCGCGCCCATGGCTGAGGCCAACGCCACACGGGCCAGCCTGATGCTGGTGCTGCACGACGTCGCCCCCGAAACCTGGCCGGACTATCAGCCTTTCATCGAGGCCGTGGACGAAATGGGCGACGTGCCCATGACCTGGCTGGTAGTGCCGGACTTCCATCACCGTAACCCCCTGGCGCACTCCCCGGCCTTCTGCCGCCTGCTGGAGCGGCGCCTGGCGCGCGGCGATGAGCTGGCGCTGCATGGCTTTTACCACGCTGACGACGGGCCATCGCCGCGTAACCTCGGCGACTATTTCATGCGCCGCATCTATACCCATGAAGGGGAGTTCTATGCCCTTGACCAAGCGCAGGCGATGCAGCGCCTGGAGGCAGGGCTTGCATTGTTCGACCAGCAAGGCTGGCCCGTCGCAGGCTTCGTCGCCCCCGCCTGGCTGATGAGCCAGGGCACGCGCCAGACCTTGCGCCAACTGCCGCTGCGCTACACCAGCACCCCCCAGCATTTGTACCGTTTGCCAGACTTTACCGCCTTCGATGCCCCGGGCCTGGTATGGAGCGCACGCAGCGCCTGGCGCCGAAGCTTGTCCAGGGTAGTCTGCGACTGGCAGTGCAAGCGCTGGGGGGCGGCGCAAACCCTGCGCCTGGGGCTGCACCCGGTAGACATGCGCCACCGCTCTTCACGCAACTACTGGTTGCGCACCCTCGACAAACTGCTGTTGCAAGGCCGTGAGCCGCTGACCAAATCGGCCTGGCTGGAGCGCCAGGTGAGCGCATGAACCGCCTGGGCTGGCTGGCCGTGGCGGTGCTGTTTGCCGTGTTGGTACCTGCAGTGCTGGGCGGCAATGAGCTGCTACCCAGGCTCAAGGCGTTCGACCCCGGCCTTATGCTGACGTTGCTAGGCATGATCCTGCTGTGCTGGGTCATCAACGCTATCCGGTTGCGCCTGCTGCTGGGCCAGCATGGGGCCAGGTTGGGGCACATGCGCAGCCTCGGCGTGGTGATGGCCACTGAATTCGCCATCTGCACCACCCCGGGGGGCAGCGGTGGCCCACTGACGCTCATGGCATTGCTGGCCCGCGACCGTATTGGCCCGGCGCGCAGCGGTGCGGTGTTCGCCATGGACCAGCTCAATGACCTGCTGTTCTTCTTCTGCGCGATGCTGGCGATTGCTGGTTACGCCTTGTTCCACAGCCTGGGCCGCAGCCAGGAGAGCATGTTGCTGGGCAGTGCCCTGCTGCTGTGCTCGGCATTGGCGGCGATCGTGGCGCTGCTGCGCTATCGGCGGGCAGTCATGCGCTTCAACGGCCGACTCTTGCAACGCTTGGGCACGGCGCCACGGCGTAAACGACGCTGGGCACGCAAGGTGCTGCATTTCATCGATGCCTTGGCGCAGACCTGGCAACTGCCCAAACGCACCCTGGCGCTGGTGTTTACACTCACCTGTGTGCACTGGAGCCTGCGCTACAGCGTGCTGTACCTGGTGCTGCAAGGCCTGGGCGTGGAGCTTTCGTGGATCCCGAGCTTTCTGGTGCAGATGCTCTCGCTCAGCGCTGGGCAGTTCAGCTTGCTGCCAGGCGGCGCCGGGGCAGCCGAGCTGACGTCGGCAAGCCTGCTGACGCCACTGGTGGGTAGCTCGACAGCTGCCGCAGCGATCCTGATCTGGCGCGCGGTTACTTACTATTTTTATCTGCTGGCGGGCGGGCCGGTGTTTGTCTGCCTGCTGGCGCGTCCGCTACTGGAGCGCTGGCGGCGTCAGGCGAGTTGAGCTGGCGCCAGAGTTCGGCGGCATCGGGAAAGTCAGTGCCGTCTTCTTCACTCAGGGCTTCGGGGTCGTAACGCGCGAGGCAGCCTTCGCCGAGGGTCGGCGGCAGTGAAACGGCGGGTTTGATGCGGGAAGTTGCCATCATTGCTCCCCATCGGTATTGGGGGCTGCGTGGCAGCCCCCTTGGTGTATCAGTCGAATACCACCGTCTTGTTACCACGCACCAGCACGCGGTCTTCCAGGTGGTAACGCAGGCCACGGGCCAGTACCATCTTCTCGACATCACGGCCAAAGCGCACCATGTCCTCGATGCTGTCGGCATGGTTAACACGCACCACGTCCTGCTCGATGATCGGGCCGGCGTCCAGCTCTTCGGTCACATAGTGGCAAGTCGCACCGATCAGCTTCACACCCCGCAGGGCGGCCTGATGGTACGGCTTGGCGCCGACGAACGACGGCAGGAAGCTGTGGTGGATGTTGATCACTTTCTCGGCGTAATCCTGGCACAACTGCGGCGGCAGGATCTGCATGTAGCGCGCCAGCACCACAACGTCAGCCGCGTGCTCTTGAACAAGACGCGACACTTCGGCGAACGCCGGTGCCTTGTCTTTCGGGTCGACCGGTACGTGGAAGAACGGAATGCCGTGCCACTCCACCATGCTGCGCAGGTCGTTGTGGTTGGAAATCACGCAAGGAATCTCGCAATCCAGCTCGGCCGTGTGCCAACGGTGCAGCAAGTCTGCCAGGCAGTGGGATTCGCGGCTGGCCATCAGCACAACACGTTTTTTCTGCGCAGAATCCGTCACTCGCCAGATCATGGAGAACTCTTCGGCAATCGGCGCGAATGCTTCGCGGAAGGCCTCGATACCGAACGGCAGCGATTCGGCACGAATTTCATGGCGCATGAAGAACCAACCACTCTGCTCATCGGAGTGGTGGCTGGCTTCGTTGATCCAGCCATTGTACAAAGCCAGGAAATTACTGACTTTCGCCACGATACCAACACGGTCGGGGCAGGCGATCACCAGGCGATAGGTGCGCATGAATAAGACTCCAGAACTTCGCAAAGGCGCTCATTCTAGCGGCCCGCTCGAAAAAACGCAGTAATCATCGCGCCCACCGGTAGCGCCGCCCTTGGCCAAGGGGCTGCGGCAGCCTGTCGCTAGCAACAGATGAAAAACATGACGAACTGCAGGGCTTATGTAAATTTTTCTTAACCTTGAGATATTTTGTCACAGCCGTATTAACACTTGATCAATTGATTAATATGTTTACTTGAGACTTTCGCCTGTCTATTATTGCCCCACACATTCTCTGAACATGCATCAAGGAACACTCCATGTCTCTGATCAACGAGTACCGCGCCACCGAAGAAGCCATCAAGGAACTTCAGGCCCGCCTGGCCAACCTGTCGCAGGATGACAAGCTGAAAAAAGAACTGGAGTTCGAAGGCAAACTGCGCACGCTGATGGGCGAATACTCCAAGTCGCTGCGCGATGTCATTGCCCTGCTCGACCCAGAGTCGAAACTGAGCAAAGCGCCACGTGGCGCAGTCAAGGCCACCGCCACCAAGCGTGCGCGCAAGGTCAAGCAATACAAGAACCCGCACAACGGTGAAGTAATCGAAACCAAAGGCGGCAACCACAAGACCCTGAAAGAATGGAAAGCCAAGTGGGGTGGTGATGTGGTTGAAAGCTGGGCGACTCTGCTGGACTGATTGTCCGCAGCCCTGCGCAACTGCTTGTAACAAGAACGCCGGCTCAATGCCGGCGTTCTTGTTTGCGTATGCATCAACGCTCAAGCGCCGATTGCAAACTGCTCAGCCAAATGCCGCGCATGCGCCTGCCAGGCATCAAGTACCCGCCGCCCCGCCTCGTCGGCGGTGGCCCAGGCGCTCTGCCGGGCCTGTTCGAAGTCCCCCAGCGTGTTCGGTGCGCCCCACAGCGGGTCACTCAGGCGTTGCTGGCAGAAGCCATACCAGCGCTGACGCTCTTCGCTGTTCAAGGTCTCGGGGAAGTTACGTGCCCGGTAACGGAACAATAACTCGGGCATGCGCGGGTCATCGAACATCCAATGCCCCTGCCCCAACTGTGCAGGGTCTAGCGTGCGCACTTGCTCGCACAAGCGCCGGTCACGGTCCCCCAGAAAACCGTCATACAACTGTTGTTCCGGATCTTCACTCGGGGTGAAGTCATCCTTGCCGTAGATGTGCTCCAGCTTGTGTTGCCATTCTTGTTGTTGATTGGCCAACGCCTCACCGCGTGATTGCAGGAGTGGCAAATCGATGCCGAGGCGTTGCTGATCCGCCGGGCGTAAAACCGAAAGCGGCGCCACCACCGGGCAGCGATTGATCTGCAGCAACTTCAACGGCACCGGCAATTGCCCTTCAGATAATTCCTCATGACGCGTGTACAAGCGTTCACGAAGTAGCTCGGCACTATCCCTTATCAACGGTAGGGTTTCCTGATGGAGGTCACACACAATCAGGGCATTGCGATTACGCGGGTGCCAAGCCAACGGCAAGACCACGCCAAGATAATTGCGCGCCGCCGAGAAGCGCCCCGATATATGCACCATCGGCTGCAACAAACGGATGTGCTCCATCACTTTGTGCTTGCTGCGCAACTGGAACAACCACTCGAACAACTTCGGTTGTTTCTCTCGTATCAGGCGCGCCAATGCGATGGTGGCCCGCACGTCGGAAAGTGCCTCGTGTGCATGCCCATGGTCAATGCCATTGGCTTTGCTCAACAGCTCCAGGCGCAGGCTGGTACGCCCATCCTGTTGTGGCCATTCGATGCCTTCCGGGCGCAGCGCATACGCCGTGCGTACCACATCGATCAGGTCCCAGCGGCTGTTGCCGCCCTGCCACTCACGGGCGTAGGGGTCGAAGAAGTTGCGGTACAAGCTGTAACGGGTAACTTCGTCGTCAAAACGCAGGGTGTTGTAACCCGCCCCGCAGGTACCAGGGCGCGCCAGTTGCTCATGTACCCGCGTCATGAATTCGGCTTCGCACAGCCCTTGGGTGGCCAATTGCTGGGGCGTGATGCCGGTTACCAGGCAGGCTGCCGGGTGCGGCAGGATATCGTCGGATGGGCGGCAATAAAGGCTGATCGGCTCGTCGATCTCGTTGAGGTCGAAGTCGGTGCGCAGGCCTGCGACCTGCAGCGGCCGATCGCAGCGTGGGTTGATGCCAGTGGTTTCGTAGTCGTGCCAGAAGATGCTGGAGGTCACGGGAGCGTCCTGATTCAAGGTCGCCCCGATTCTAGCGGACCTGCCCTCAGACGGAAGCGTTAGCCGGGTGGAAACTGAAATAGTCACGCAGCGAGCGGACGAATTCGTCGTATTCGCGCGGGGCTTGCAGCAGCATGAACCCCGAGTCGTAGTGCCCTGGGGTCTGATCCTCGCGGCACCACAGGCAACTGGCGGTCAAGTTGATGAACTGAAAACCGCCACCGGTCAGCGGCAGACGCAATTGCAGCTCGAAATCGGGCCCGACCAGCACAGGTAGCTGGCTGATCAACATCAGTCCATCTTCAGAGGCATTGCCCAACTGCCCGATCGGCTGATCGGTAAAACGGTTGAAGACCTTGAGAACACAAGGCAGCTGATGGCGTTCGATATGACGCTGGTTGAACATGGTCACAGTGCAGTCCGTACCCGGTGCCAGGAATGCGAGGTACTGGCGGTTGTTGTAACAGCTAAGTTACAGGTTAGCGCAGCGTGGGCGGCAAATCCCGTGAAATAAACGATACCTTGGTATTAACGCCAAGGAGAGGCCTTCACCGGGCTGGCCACCGCCGCCTCGCCACCGCGGTAGTGGCCCAGCTGCTGCAGTGTCTGCAGCCGCGCCTTGGCGCGGTAGGCGTATTCATTGCGCGGGTATTGCTGGATCAGGTATTCGTAGGTTTGCGCAGCGTCGACGAACAGCTGCTGGCGCTCCAGGCACTGGCCCCGCAGCAGCGACACTTCCGGATGGATGAACGGCCGCGCCCGGCTGGTGCGGTCGACCTGCGACAGCTCCAGCATGACCTGCTGGCAGTCGCCACGGTCGTAGGCGCGGTAGGCGTTGTTCAAATGGTGGTCCATGGACCAACGGGTACAGCCGACGGCGCTGGCCGCCAAGGCTAAAACGATCAGGGCTCGCATGGGGGATCTCCTTTGATGCCAGTGTATCGGCCTTTTCCGCCAAATCTTCACAGGCTTTTGCAAGGATACCCCGCCCGTTCAAATGCCACCCTGCACTGCTTGCAGGTAGTGCAACGGAACAATGACTACAGCGCGATTCAGGAGTAGCCTTTCGCTGCGCTTCACTATAGGAGTCTGTGCATGACCATCCGCCGTACCAAAATCGTCGCCACCCTTGGCCCCGCCAGCAACTCGCCGGAAGTGATCGAACAACTGATCCTCGCCGGCCTGGACGTGGCACGCCTGAACTTCTCCCACGGCACCCCGGACGAGCACAAGGCGCGCGCCCGCCTGATCCGTGAGATCGCTGCCAAGAATGGTCGCCACGTCGCACTGCTGGGCGACCTGCAGGGTCCGAAGATCCGCATCGCCAAATTCAGCAACAAGCGCATCGAACTGAAAGTCGGTGACACGTTCACCTTCTCCACCGCTCACCCGCTGACCGAAGGCAACCAGGACATCGTCGGTATCGACTACCCGGACCTGGTCAAGGACTGCGGCGTCGGTGACGAACTGCTGCTCGACGATGGCCGCGTGGTCATGCGCGTCGAGACCGCCACCGCTGATGCCCTGCACTGCGTGGTGATCGTCGGTGGCCCCCTGTCGGACCACAAAGGCATCAACCGCAAAGGTGGCGGCCTGACCGCTCCGGCCCTGACCGAAAAAGACAAGGCCGACATCAAGCTGGCCGCGGAAATGGACCTGGACTACCTGGCCGTGTCGTTCCCGCGTGACGCCAAGGACATGGAATACGCCCGCAAGCTGCGTGACGAGTCCGGCGGCAGCGCCTGGCTGGTGGCCAAGATCGAGCGCGCCGAAGCCGTTGCCGACGACGAGACCCTCGACGGCCTGATCGCCGCCTCCGACGCAGTCATGGTTGCCCGTGGCGACCTGGGCGTGGAAATCGGCGACGCCGAGCTGATCGGCATCCAGAAGAAGATCATCCAGCACGCCCGCCGCAACAACAAGGCGGTGATCGTGGCGACCCAGATGATGGAGTCGATGATCCAGAACCCCATGCCGACCCGCGCCGAAGTGTCCGACGTGGCCAACGCCGTGCTCGACAACACCGATGCGGTGATGCTGTCGGCCGAAAGTGCCGCCGGTTCCTACCCGATCGAAGCCGTACAGGCCATGGCGCGTATTTGCCAAGGTGCCGAAAAGCACCCGACCAACCAGAAGTCCAGCCACCGCCTGCACACCACCTTCGAGCGCTGCGACGAAAGCATCGCCCTGGCGGCCATGTACACCGCCAACCACTTCCCCGGCGTCAAGGCGATCATCGCCCTCACCGAAAGTGGCTACACCCCGCTGATCATGTCGCGCCTGCGTTCGCACGTGCCGATCTACGCACTGACCCCGCACCGCGCCACCCAGGCACGTACCGCGATGTTCCGCGGCGTCTACCCGATCGCCTTCGACCCGGCATCGCTGCCGGCCGACAAGGTGAGCCAGGCGGCGGTCGACGAGCTGCTCAAGCGTGGGCTGGTGGAGCAAGGCGACTGGGTCATCCTGACCAAGGGCGACAGCTACCACACCATCGGTGGCACCAACGGCATGAAAATCCTGCATGTCGGTGATCCGCTGGTTGGCTGATCTGCCTCCCCAGGGCCGCTTTGCGGCCCATCGCCGGCAAGCCAGCTCCCACAGCTACTGCGCCAGCCTCTGGCCTGAGGCTGATCCTGTGGGAGCCGGCTTGCCGGCGATGAGGCCGGCCCACACAGCACACCGCCTTCAGGCATGCTCGACAAATACATCGGCAAACACCTGCCCCCTCGGCACCCCAGCAATAAACAGCCGCCGCGCGAACCGCTCCACACTCCCCGCCGCCCCGCACACCAGCGCGACTGTCTGCCGCGAAGACGGCCGCAACGCCGCCAACGCTTCATCCAGCTGATCCGCCTGCACCAGGTCGATACTCACCCCTTCGATATTCTTCAACGGCTCAGCCAGATAATGCCCGGCGTGCTCACGCGCCACATGCATCACCCTGATCTCGCCGCAATGCCCCTGGCGCAGCGCCTCGCGCAAGATGCCCCACAACGGCGCAAGCCCGGTCCCCGCTGCCAACAGCCAGAGCGGCCGCTCCTGCCAGTCCGGATCGTAGTGCAACGCCCCACCCCTGAGTTCGCCCAGGCGCAGCACGTCGCCCACCTGCAACCCCCGCGCCTTGTCGCAAAAGGCCCCCGGTCGTCGGCAGTCGATATGAAATTCCAGAAATTCATCTTCCCCCGGTAGGCTCGCCAGCGAATAGGGCCGTGCTACCGAACCGTTCCACAACACCACATGCTGGCCAGCCTGGTAGCGCAGTGTTCGCTCTGGCCGCAGGCGCAGGCGCAATACCTCGCCGAACCAGTCCAGCGCACAGACCTGCGCAGGAATGCCGTCCTGCAGCGGGTCGAACACCGCCACGCGCAAGTCGCCCACCACCCGGCACTGGCAGGCCAGGCGCCAACCCTGGGCGTGTTTTTCCAGCGCCAGGGCCTCGGGCAAGGCATCTGCCGGCTGCCCGTCCAGGCAATGCACCAGGCAGGCATGGCAACTGCCGGCACGGCAGCTGTAGGGCACGTTCAAGCCGGCCTCGTTCAGGGCATCGAGCAGGTTGCTGCCGGTGGGCACCGTCCAACGGCGCTCGCCCACACAGAGTTCAGGCATGGTCACATTTCTCCGGGTCTACAGGGCCACTCTAAGGCAAGCGGGCACCCGCAGCAAAAAGGATGCCCGCCGCCTGCAGACCAAGGTCCAGACCACACGCAGGTGTTTCGCCGCCGCAGGCGCGCTATACTGCCGCGCCTTTTTACGTCGGCCTGACCTGCCGACGCCTTGCCAGGCGTTTCGACACACGGGTGTGCAGTGTCGAAAAGCCTTTACGAATGTTCCCGTCTTTAAGAGGAGCGCGCTGCATGACCGTGATCAAGCAAGACGACCTGATTCAGAGCGTCGCCGACGCCCTGCAATTCATCTCGTACTACCACCCCGTCGATTTCATCCAGGCGATGCACGAGGCCTACCTGCGTGAAGAGTCGCCTGCCGCGCGCGACTCCATCGCCCAGATCCTGATCAACTCGCGCATGTGCGCCACCGGCCACCGCCCGATCTGCCAGGACACCGGCATCGTTACCGTGTTCGTACGTGTTGGTATGGACGTACGCTGGGACGGCGCCACCCTGAGCGTCGACGACATGATCAACGAAGGTGTGCGTCGCGCCTATAACCTGCCTGAAAACGTCCTGCGTGCGTCGATCCTGGCCGACCCGGCCGGTGCCCGCAAGAACACCAAGGACAACACCCCGGCCGTTATCCACTACTCGATCGTCCCTGGCGACAAGGTCGAAGTCGATGTCGCAGCCAAGGGCGGCGGTTCCGAGAACAAGTCGAAGATGGCCATGCTCAACCCGTCCGACTCGATCGTCGACTGGGTGCTGAAAACCGTTCCGACCATGGGCGCTGGCTGGTGCCCGCCTGGCATGCTCGGCATCGGCATCGGCGGTACCGCCGAGAAAGCCGCAGTGATGGCCAAGGAAGTGTTGATGGAGTCCATCGACATCCACGAGCTCAAGGCCCGTGGCCCGCAGAACCGTATCGAAGAAATCCGCCTGGAGCTGTTCGAGAAGGTCAACCAGCTGGGCATCGGCGCCCAGGGCCTGGGCGGCCTGACCACCGTGCTCGACGTCAAGATCATGGACTACCCGACCCACGCCGCGTCCCTGCCGGTATGCATGATCCCGAACTGCGCCGCCACCCGCCATGCGCACTTCGTGCTCGACGGTTCGGGCCCTGCCGAGCTGGAAGCACCGTCGCTGGACGCCTACCCGGAAATCGTCTGGGAAGCGGGCCCAAGCGCCCGTCGCGTCAACCTCGACGACATCACCCCGGAAGAAGTCGCCAGCTGGAAGCCGGGCGAGACCATCCTGCTCAACGGCAAGATGCTCACTGGCCGCGACGCCGCGCACAAGCGCATGGTCGAGATGCTCAACCGTGGCGAGGAGCTGCCGGTCGACCTCAAAGGCCGCTTCATCTATTACGTTGGCCCGGTCGACCCGGTCGGTGACGAAGTGGTTGGCCCAGCCGGCCCGACCACCGCCACCCGCATGGACAAGTTCACCCGTCAGATCCTCGAGCAGACTGGCCTGCTGGGCATGATCGGCAAGTCCGAGCGTGGCCCGACCGCCATCGAAGCGATCAAGGACAACAAGGCCGTCTACCTGATGGCTGTCGGCGGCGCCGCCTACCTGGTAGCCCAGGCGATCCGCAAGTCCAAGGTCCTGGCGTTCGCCGAGCTGGGCATGGAAGCGATCTACGAGTTCGATGTGAAGGACATGCCGGTCACCGTCGCGGTGGACAGCAACGGTGAGTCGGTACACATCACCGGCCCTGCGCTGTGGCAGAACAAGATTGCCGAGAGCCTGGCTGTTGAAGTGAAGTAAGGCAGTTGCAATAGCGGCGGCCCTTTCGCGGGTAAACCCGCTCCCACAGGTACAGCGCTGATCCAAAGTGTGCGCTGTACCTGTAGGAGCGGTTTACCCGAGAAGGGGCCGCCGCCGTTTCAGAGAACCCGTTCGAACTGCTCAGGCCAATCGCGCCGCGTGAACACCTGCCCCTCCTCCCGCACACGCCGCACCTGCGCCAGGTCAATATCACACACCAGCCATTGGCTGCTCGCCGGGCTCAGTTGCTCGCTCTCGGCAATTACCCCATTTGCCGGCATGCCGTGATCCGGCGGCACGAACAGCCCCGCCCGCCCGATGTTCTCATCCAGCGCCTGCGACCAGGCTGCCACGCCAACGGTCGGGCTCTGCAAAACCGCAATCTGATTCTCCAGCGCCCGCGCCTGGGCGCCAATGCGCACCCGGTGGTAGCCGGCCTCGGTATCGGTGCAGCTGGGCGCCAGAATCAGGTCGGCGCCCGCTTCAGCCAGGCCTCGCGCCAGCATCGGGAATTCATTGTCGTAGCAGATCAGAATGCCCAGCCGGCCCAACTGGGTATCGAACACCGTCAGCCCATGGCCGGCCGCAATGTCCCACTGCTCACGCTCGAAGCGGGTCATCATCAGCTTGTCCTGATGCCCTAGCTCACCGTCCGGGCCGAACAGCCAGGCACGGTTGCGGTACCGCCCATCGGGGTCAAGCACCGGCAGGCTGCCCGGTTGCAGGTATACGTTCCAGCGCCGAGCCATGCTTTCGCACAACGCCCGCCACGGTTCGATCAGCGGCTGAATACCGGCAATGGAAGCCTTGAGGTCACTACGTTGCTCGGCGGGCAACTGGCCGCTGAGCACCAGGCCTGCATATTCCGGCAGCAGCAACAACTGGGCGCCCGCCTCGACCGCCTCGGCGCACAGGCGCTGCAGGTGGTCGGCGTAAGCATCCCATGTTTCATGCAGCTCGATGGCGTACTGGCAGGCCGCCAGGCGGATCATATCGGCAGCTCCTTGAGCCAGAACGACATGATCTTGTCGCTGCTATGCGGCTCGCCAAGGTCGCGCCAGGCATAGCTGGTACGCAACGACGGGTCGTGCAGGAAGCCGCGGTTGCGCCAAAAACCGTGCAGCGGTTTGTAATTGGCTGGCCGCAACGGGTGCACACCCGGGCGCTCGACGGCGCAGAACGCGCAATAATCGAATTCGGCCAGCTTGTGCGCATACGACTCGCGTTCGATGAAAAAGCGCACACCCAGGCCTTGGCCACGGTATTCGGGCAACACCAGCGATTCGCCGAAGTAGTACACGCTGGCCGGGTCACGCCCCTGCGCCAGGAACGGCTGCTGGAACTGCGGCGCAACGTCCACCAGCGGCAGGCCGGTCGAAGCGCCCACCACCTTGTCGTCATCCAGCGCCAGCACTACCAGGCTGCGGCCTGAGCGAGCATAGGCGGCCAGGTAGTCGGCTTCATATTCGGGCGTACCGTCGTACAGGTAGGGAAACTCGCGGAACACGGTTAGCCGCAGGCGAGCGAGGTCATCGATGTAAGGCGCGATAGCGGCGCCGTGCAACAGGCGTATTTGCATGCTTGGCGGTCGTTTTGTCGATGTGGATGACGCGCTCGGCTAAGCCGGGCTTGAGGGGAAACCCTATCATCCGAACCAACGCTGCGCCTTTTCCCTACACGACAGGTATTGTTCCATGACCGCTACCGAACTGGTAAATGCTTACTACGCCGCCTTCAACGCCGGTGACATGGCAAGCTTTCTGGCCTTGCTCAGCGAGGACGTGATCCATGACATCAACCAAGGCGAGCGGCAGATGGGCAAGGCGAAGTTCGCCGCATTCATGGGCAAGATGAACCGCTGCTACCGCGAGCGCCTGGCCGACATCGTGGTGATGCAGAACGCCGATGGCAGCCGGGCAGCGGCGGAGTTCACCGTACATGGCGAATATGTGGCCGATGACGAAGGCTTGCCGGCCGCCAATGGGCAGACCTATGTGCTGCCGGCGGGGGCGTTCTTCTACTTCCACTGCGGGAAGATTGCCCGGGTGACCAATTACTACAACCTCAATGACTGGGTCGAGCAGGTGGAGTGACACCACGGGCCGAGTAGATCAGGCGATACGCGTCCCAAGCACCTTCAGGAAAGCCGCCAACCAGGCAGGATGCGCCGGCCAGGCTGGCGCCGTCACCAGGTTGCCATCGACATGCGCCTGGTCCACCGCGATGTCGATGAACGTCCCGCCGGCCAGCCGCACCTCCGGTGCGCACGCCGGGTATGCACTGCATTCGCGCCCTTCCAGCACCCCCGCCGCCGCCAGCAGTTGCGCCCCATGGCACACCGCCGCAATCGGCTTACCCGCCTGGTCGAAGGCCCTGACCAGCGCCAGCACCCGCTCATCCAGGCGCAGGTATTCCGGCGCCCGCCCACCCGGGATGAGCAACGCGTCGTAACTTTCGGGCCGGACCTGGACGAAGTCATGGTTCAACGCAAAGTTGTGCCCAGGCTTCTCACTGTAGGTCTGCTCGCCCTCGAAATCATGGATCGCCGTGCGCACGGTCTGCCCGGCGATTTTCTCCGGGCACACCGCGTGTACCGTATGGCCAACCATGGTCAAGGCCTGGAACGGCACCATCGCCTCGTAGTCCTCGACGTAGTCGCCCACCAGCATGAGAATCTTCTTCGCCGTCATCGCATCCACTCCTTCGGTGATAGGGGAACAGCCATTGCACGATAGTCTGCTTCAGTCGCGACGGTCGAGCAGGTTGACCACCAGGCGGTCCAGCCAGCCCCATACCCGCTGCTTGACCCGGCGCCACAACGGCCGGGCGTTCCAGTGGTCAAGGTCGACTTCTTCGCTCAAGGCGAAATCCCGTTCGAAGCTGGCCCTGACGGCTGCCGTCAGCGACGGGTCCAGCGCCTCGACGTTGGCCTCCAGGTTGAAGCGCAGGTTCCAGTGGTCGAAATTACACGAACCGACGCTGACCCAGTCGTCCACCAGCGCCATCTTCAGGTGCAGGAAGCATGGCTGGTATTCATAGATCCGCACACCCGCGCGCAGCAACCGGGGGTAGTAACGGTGGCCCGCGTAACGCACCGAGGGGTGATCGGTGCGCGGGCCGGTGAGCAGCAGGCGCACGTCGACGCCTTTGCCCGCAGCCCGGCGCAATGAACGGCGCACGCTCCAGGTCGGCAGAAAGTACGGCGTGGCCAACCACACGCGTTGCTTGCCGCTGTTGAGCGCACGTACCAGCGAATGCAGGATGTCCCGGTGCTGGCGGGCGTCGGCATAGGCTACACGGCCCATGCCCTGCCCTTGCGCCGGGACCTTGGGCAGCCGTGGCAGGCCGAACCCTTCAGGCGGTCGCCAGGCGGTGCGGCGGTTGTTGGCCTGCCACTGGCGATCAAACAGCAGTTGCCAGTCGCCCACCACCGGGCCCTGCATCTGCACCATCACCTCGTGCCACTCGCTGGTCGCCTCACCCGGCGTCCAGAACTCGTCGGTGACACCGGTACCGCCGACCACCGCCCAACGCTCGTCCACCAGCAGCAGCTTGCGATGGTCGCGGTACAGGTT
The DNA here is from genome assembly GCF_042902325.1 of Pseudomonas sp. NPDC012596. Lineage (NCBI taxonomy): Bacteria > Pseudomonadati > Pseudomonadota > Gammaproteobacteria > Pseudomonadales > Pseudomonadaceae > Pseudomonas > Pseudomonas sp. NPDC012596. Next base: position 149,737 of record NZ_JBIBEB010000005.1, read on the forward strand.
GCGCAGGCCGCGGCGCCAGCGCAGGCGGTTGTACCATCGCAGGTGCACGCCGGCGTCCAGCAGGCGTTGGCGCAAGGCCGAATTGAAAGCCAGCGAACCATAATCATCGAACAGGCAACGCACGCGCACACCGCGCCTGGCTGTCTGCACCAGCGCCTCGACCACCGCCTCGGCGCAGGCACCGGCCTCGACCAGGTACAGTTCCAGGTCAACTTGCGTCTGCGCGTGCTCGATGACCTGCAGCATACGCGGAAAGAATTCAGGCCCGTCGACCAGCAGCTCGAATTGATTGCCATCCCGCCAGGGGAAGACCGGCCCCGGCATGTCAGCGCGCGTTGAAGATCAGCACCGCATTGACCGGTACCGTCGGGTTGATGGACTTGAGCTTGGCGAACGTGCGCAAGGTTTCCAGGCCGGGCAGCAGGCCAAAATCCTGGGCGCGCAATATCAACGGTTCGAGCGTCACCACCTGGAAGCGCCGTGCATCCAGGCGGGTGGCCAGCAACAAGGCGTTGTAGCTGTGCGACTGGCCATGCAGGGTGACGGTCAGCGGCAGGCGCAATTCAATTTGTGCGCCGTCGGCGAGGTCGTTGATCGGCCGCAGGTCGAGCTGGGCCTTGACCGTCGCCTCGGCAAAGCGGCCGACTTCGAACAGGTCGTCACGCATGCGCTCGTCACGCAGTGGTATACCGCTGCTCACCGAGTCCATCTCGATACGCAGCCCAGCCATGCCTTTGCGGTCGACGCTGCCATGCAGCACCAGAAAACGATGGACCTCGGCCGTATCGCCGTTCTTGCCGGTGATGAATGACAGGCGTGAAGACTCGCCATCGAGGTGCCAATTGGCGTGGGCGGGCAGGCATAAAGCCAGCAGTAGGGCGGGCAAAAGACGCGGCAGCTTGAACATGACAGATCTCGTGAAACCAGACCGCCAACCTTACCCGCCCGCCTTCATGGCAGCAAGCGGCAGCCGGCCTGGGCAGACTGCCACGTCGCCGCATTGTGCTGGCCCAGGCCGGTGGCCCTGACCAGGCGCTGCTGGCGGTCCTCCTCCAGTGAGCTCAAGGGCAGCCACTGTTTCACGTAACCCCGGCAATACGCCTGGTCGAAGCCCATGACAAACCGGCACGAGCAATACTCCTTGGCCGAATAGGCCGAAAGGATGCCCGGGAAGTCCGCCAACGCCTGGCGCTCGAGCCAGGCCCACCCCAGCAAGGCAACAGCCACCAGCAATGCAAGGCGCTTCATGCGCCCTCCTTGGGCAACGCCGCCAGCACGCGCTTGAGCAATTCGTTATGGCTGTAGCTACCGTCGCGATCATCGCCGTAGCGGACGATGACCAGCCTGTGTCTGGGCAGTATGTACAGCGCCTGGCCCCAGTGGCCGAGGGCGGCATAGGTGTCCGCCGGCGCATCGGGCCAAGGCAGCCCGCTGCCCGCCAGTGGCAGGTTCAGCCACCAGTGGCCGCCTGGGTTGGCTTCGCCTGGCGTGGGCCGCGCCTGGCTGAACGGCGTACGGTTGAAGCTGACCCAGCTCGCCGGCAACACCTGCCGTTCACGCCAGCGCCCTTCACGCTGCATCAACAGGCCGATACGCGCCAGGTCGCGCGCCTTGAGGTAAAGGTAGGAGGAACCGACAAAGGTGCCGCTGGCGTCACGCTCCCAGACGGCGCTGTCGATACCCAGCGGCGTGAACAGGGCCTGCCAGGGATAATCGGCATAGGCATCGGGTGCGAGCATGCCGCGCAACGCGGCGGCCAGGACATTGCTGTCGCCACTGGAATAGAGAAATTGCTGGCCAGGCTTTTGCGCAGCACGCTGCGCCGCGGTATAGCCTGCCATGTCGTTGCGCCCTCGGGTGTAGAGCATGGCGACCACCGAGGATTTCACCGGCGCATATTCGTAGTCCTCCTGCCACGCCAGGCCACTGGCCCAGTGCAGCAGATCAACCAGGCGCACATCGGGGTGTGCCTGCATCGGTGGGTAAAAGCGTGCTACGGGGTCGTGCAGCTGGAAGCGTCCCTCGCCCTGAGCCACACCCAGTACCGTGGCCAGCACACTCTTGCTCACCGACCAGGTGAGGTGGGCAGTGCTTGCCGTGGTGGGGGCGGCGTAGCGCTCATGCAGGATGCGGCCATCACGGATGACCAGCAGGGCGTCACTGCGGATACCGTTGCGCTGGCTGGTGCTGCGTTCGGGGAAGGCATAGCTGTCGACGGCCTGCCAATCGCCGCTGACGGGGTCGACTTGCCAGTCCGGTATCGGCCAGCTCTCTGCCCTGGCCGAGCTGACGGCCAACGCCAGGGCCAGCAAGCATGCCTTCATGGTGAGCGCCCCCAGGTTTCAATGGTGCTCTCGATCCTGGCAAACGCTCATGACAATCCGGCGGCGCTCCAGGCTTTTGCCAGGCGTTTTTCCCGGGCAGCGGTAGCCAGCGCCATGACCCCCTGATCCCGCTGCCAAAGCCGCGCCCACTGCTCCGGCCCCGCCATCAGCGCCTTGTCGATGGCCCCTTTCAGCTCCTGAAACTGCGCAAACAACCCGCCCAGCAGCAAATGGCAACCGACGCTGTCGGCACACTGGCGGCTAGCCTCGGCACACGCCGCCAGCAAAGCGATCAGACGCAATCGCAGCGGCTGCGGCCAGTCACACTCCTGTCCCACGCCATACAGCCAGGCGGTCATGGCTGCGAGCACATACAAGTCTTCGAGCGAGCGAAACGGCCTGACGTAGGCGTCCCAGCCGTCCCCCGCCAACAGTTCGCAGGCAGCGTGCTGTAGCAGCAGCCGCCCGTGGCCCACCTCAGGCATCAGTGGCAGAGTCGGCAATGCCTCGAGGGTCACCCCCACCTCCCCTGGATACACCACCGCCAAGTTGAGCCGTGCCGCTTCACCCTGCCCTTCGCTGCGCGCCGCCACCAGCAGCCATTCGGCGTCGAGCCCGGCGGTGACGAAATCCTTGCTGCCGGTGAGGCGCAAACCCTCCAGGCGTGTCTGCATGTCCGCAGGGCGCACGCTGCGCCGCTCGGTGGCGCACAGCGCGCCGAGGCTGGCCGGCGCGCTGGGCCAGAGCGCGCGCAGGGCCGCCTGGTAGCCGATCAGAAAGGCGAGGCCCGGCGTGGCCATGGCCCGCCCGCCCAACACCGCCAGCTCGAAGGGCGCGACGGCGCCGAGGCGCTCGAGCTGCGCGGCATAGGTCTCGCCCAGGGTGCCGGCCAGGGGCTGGCGGAGGGGGTCGTTAAGTCGTTGTAGCCAAGCCATGGGGCGCTCCTTTGATAGGCGCTTGTCGGGGGTGTCACGCAAGCATCACCAAAGATTCACAGGGGTGACACCGCGCCTACCTAGGCTGACTTTGCACAACAAAGCCGACCGGCCGCAACCCTTCATGGCTGGCTTATGGAGACTCGCAATGACTCGGATCGCTCGCTCTGGCGACAACAGCACTGAACGCCGTCTGCAAGCCGAACGCCTGGTCGGGGCTGCCGCCCTGAAGGAAGCACAGGCCCTGCGCTTCAACGTGTTCAGCGCAGAATTCAAGGCCAAGCTCAAAGGCGCCGAACAGGGCCTGGACATGGATGACTACGACGTCCACTGCCAGCACATCGGCGTACGCGACCTGAGCACCGGCGAACTGGTCGCCACCACCCGCCTGCTCGACCACCAGGCTGCCAGCAGCCTGGGGCGTTTCTACAGCGAAGAAGAGTTCAGCCTGCACGGCCTGCTGCAACTGCAAGGCCCGATACTCGAACTGGGCCGCACCTGCGTGGCCCCCGCTTACCGTAACGGTGGCACCATCGCTGTGCTCTGGGGCGAACTGGCCGAAGTACTCAACGAGGGCCGCTACAGCTACCTGATGGGCTGCGCGAGCATCCCCATGCAGGATGGCGGCGTCCAGGCCCACGCCATCATGCAACGCCTGCGCGAGCGCTACCTGTGCACCGAGCACCTGCGCGCCGAACCGAAAAACCCGCTGCCAACCCTGGCCCTGCCCAACAACGTCATCGCCGAGATGCCGCCGTTGCTCAAAGCGTACATGCGCCTGGGTGCGAAGATTTGTGGCGAGCCGTGTTGGGACAAGGACTTCCAGGTTGCCGACGTGTTCATCCTGCTCAAGCGCGACGACCTCTGCCCGCGCTACGCCCGCCACTTCAAGGCGGCGGTCTGATGCCCAGGCTGCGGGTGGTCGCCCGCCTTGCCAGGCTGTTGCTGGTGCTGCTGTTAGGCATGCTCATGGCCAGCGTGATTGCCGTCGGCGAGCGCCTGGGCGTCAAGGCCCCCCTCGAACGCCGTCAACGCTGGGCCTGCCTGTTCATGAAACGCCTGGTCGCCGCCCTGCCCTTCGAGGTGCAGGTGATTGGTGAGCTGCCCAAGCGGCCCATGCTGTGGGTCAGCAACCACGTGTCCTGGACCGATATCCCGCTACTCGGCATGCTGCGGCCGCTGTCGTTCCTGTCCAAGGCTGAGGTGCGCCACTGGCCGGTGGCCGGCTGGCTGGCGGAGAAGGCGGGCACGCTGTTCATCCGCCGCGGCGGCGGCGACAGCCAGCGCTTGCGCGAACAGATAAGCGAACAACTGGGTCATGCCCGGCCGCTGTTGATCTTCCCCGAAGGCACCACCACCGACGGGCGCCAGGTGCGCACCTTTCATGGGCGCTTGCTGGCTGGTGCCATCGATCAGGGCGCAGCGGTGCAGCCGGTGGCCATCCAATACCTGCGCAATGGCGAGGCTGACCCGATTGCGCCGTTCATTGGTGACGATGACCTGGTGTCACACCTGATGCGGCTGTTTGCCGAGCCGCGGGGCGAGGTGTGCATTCACCTGTTGCAGCCCATCAGCAGCGCCGGCAAGGAGCGCGCGATGTTGGCGCTTCAGGCACAGCAGGCCATTCAGATGGCGTTGTTCGGGGTTGAAGAGGTTGAGGGCGGGCGGCGTCGGCAGGCGCGGGCGGCTTGAGATTTCCAGTGTCTGGGCGGGCGCTTCGCGGGCAAGCCCGCTCCTACACGTTAGGAGCCTAACCCGCCGACCTCTGCTCAGTGGCAAACACCTGCAGTTGCGGATAAAACTCACGAAAATCCGCCAGCAACGGCTCATACAACCGCTCCAGCTCGCCCATCACCCCCACCATGCCCTCTGGCCGCGACAAGCGCCGGCCAATGCCATTGAACACCTGCTCAAGCGTAGCGAAGTCGCCATACGCCCCCAGCCAGTCATCTGCCGCCATGAACGGCGCAATCCGCGCCAACCTGCCTGGCAATTCAGGCTCTGCCAGCAACACGCGGTAAAACGACCCGGTGAATTGCTCCAGCGGCTGTTCGGCATAGTCGCCCCAATGCCGCGCCAGGCAATGATCGAAGAACACATCCAGCACGATCCCGGCAAAGCGCCGCCGCTCTCGCGGAAAACGCGCCAGTGCCGCCAGCACCAGCGGGTGACGATCGGTGTAGCTGTCGATATGCCGGTGCAGGCGGATCGCCGCCTCCAGCGCGGGCGGAAAACGCCCTTCCAGCGAGCCTTTGACGAAATCGCCATACAGGCTGCCGAGCAGTTGTTGCGGCGCGGGGCCGCCAAGGTGCAGGTGTGCGAGGTAGTTCATGAGCGCAGTCTAGCACTGCGCCTGCGTATATCGTTATAACGCGATATAGCGATTCGTGATCAGCTCAGAACCACTTCATATTTCTATATCGTGAAGGACCGATCTATATTTCGTCCTATCGCGATATACCGCTACACCGTGAGCCCACACCATGCCTCTTGATCTCGACGAAATAATAAAAGCCCTGGCCCACCCGGTCCGACGAGAAATCCTCAACTGGCTGAAAGACCCTGCAGCGCACTTCCCCGCCCAGCATCACAGCACCGAAAACGGTGTGTGTGCCGGGCAGATCGACCAGCGCTGCGGCCTGTCGCAGTCGACCGTCTCTGCCCACCTGGCCACCTTGCAGCGCGCCGGGTTGATCAACAGCCAGAAGGTCGGCCAGTGGCACTTCTTCAAACGCAACGAAGCCACCATTCAAGCGTTCCTCGAACAACTGCGCCAAGCACTTTGACAAGGCAGGTAACCGTTATGACCACGCTTTTCGATCCGATCACACTGGGTGACGTGCAACTGCCCAACCGCATCATCATGGCCCCGCTTACCCGCTGCCGCGCCGATGAAGGCCGGGTGCCCAACGCGCTGATGGCCGAGTATTACGTGCAGCGCGCCAGCGCCGGGCTGATTCTCAGCGAAGCGACTTCGGTTACCGCCATGGGTGTCGGCTACCCGGACACGCCTGGCATCTGGAACGACCAGCAAGTCCGCGGCTGGAACAATGTCACCAAGGCCGTGCATGGCGCTGGCGGGCGGATCTTCCTGCAGCTGTGGCACGTCGGCCGCATCTCGCACCCCAGCTACCTGAATGGCGAGTTGCCTGTGGCGCCCAGCGCCATCCAGCCCAAGGGCCATGTCAGCCTGGTGCGCCCGATCACCGAGTACCCGACCCCGCGCGCCCTGGAAAGCGAAGAAATCGCTGACATTGTCGAGGCTTACCGCAGTGGCGCCGAGAATGCCAAGGCCGCCGGCTTCGACGGCGTGGAGATCCATGGTGCCAACGGCTACCTGCTCGACCAGTTCCTGCAGAGCAGCACCAACCAGCGTACAGACCGCTATGGTGGCTCGCTGGAGAACCGTGCACGCCTGCTGCTGGAAGTGACCGACGCGGCCATCGAGGTTTGGGGCGCAGGCCGTGTGGGCGTGCACCTGGCGCCGCGTGCCGACTCCCATGACATGGGCGACGCCAACCGTGCCGAAACCTTCACCTATGTGGCGCAGGAACTGGGCAAGCGCGGTATCGCCTTCATCTGCTCGCGGGAGAAGGAGGCCGACGACAGCATCGGCCCGCTGATCAAGGCAGCGTTTGGTGGCCCGTACATTGTCAACGAACGGTTCGACAAAGCCAGCGCCAACGCTGCATTGGCCAGTGGCAGGGCGGATGCGGTGGCATTTGGCGTGCCGTTCATTGCCAACCCGGACCTGCCGGCCCGGCTGGCGGCGGATGCGCCCTTGAACCAGGCCCATCCAGAAACTTTCTACGCCAAGGGGCCGGTGGGGTACATCGACTACCCACGGCTGTGATCGAACACCCGGCCACTCCTGCAGACGCTCGCGGTCACCTGTAGGCGCGGCCTGGTGTCGCGAAAGGAGGGCAAAGCCCTCCCCTGCGGCCTCAAGGCCGGGCGTTGATCTGCTGCTGCAGGTTCTGGATCTGGCTCTGCAGCGTATTGAAGTTACGCGTGGTCTGCCCACGGAACGCATCGAATTCCTGCACCGAAGCACCACCTGCCGCCGCAGCTGGGCGGTTGTCCGCCTGGCTCTTCAACACCAGCATGTCCTGTTCCAGGCTCTCGATGGCCGCTTTCTGGTTGCCTTGCTTCTTCAGCGCCGCCACCTCGTCACTCAAGTTCTTGAGTTGCCCGTCAAGCTTGCCGCCATCCACCTGGCCTGACTTCAACGCCGCCAGTTCGCCGTTCACCGCCTTCAACTGCGCCTGCAACTGAGTCTGCAATTCAGTCACGACTTTTTGCTGTTCGCGCGTATCGGCCAACACCTGTTCCAGGCGCTTGCCCAGATCCCCCGTCTGCCCGGCCACGCCCTGCTGTTGCTTGCCCTGCTCGGCCAGGCTGGCCTGCAGTTGGCGGATCTGCAGCTTCAAGGCTTCACTGCCGGTGCTGGTCGAGGACTCACTGGCATCGACCTTGCCGCTGATGGCCTGCAGGCGCCCCGCCGCTTCTTCGCTGATGCGTGCAAAACTTTCCTGGGTGGCAACCAGTTGCTGCTCCATCAGCGAAATCTGCTGGAAGCTCCACCAGCCAAGCCCGGCCAAGGCAATGAACGAGGCGCCCAACAGCGCCCACAAAGGGCCGGTGCTGGCGGGCCTGACGGCCTTCTGCCGGCTGCGCGACACGTGCGCCGGCAACAGTTCGTCATCATCAGGGGTACCGGCCCGCAAGGCTGGCACATCATCGAAATCGTCGTGGGCATCGTTGCGCATGGGTAGGTTCAACCGCGGTAGTAGCAAAAAGGCATGAGTATAAACCGCTCGCGCGGCGCACTGATGACCATCATCCCTGCCCCAGGTTCACTGGCCAAGTGGCTGGTGCTTCCACCAACCGCAAAATTCATCCAGGGCTGTCCACACGCTGACCTTGGGCTGGTAGTCCAGGTACTGCCGGGCACGGCTGATGTCCAGGGTGAAATCGCGGCTCATCACCTGCATCCCCAGGCGCGACAGGGTCGGCTGCGGTCGCCCGGGCCAGAACATGCAGGCCGCCTCGTTCAGCGCCGCCATGCTGTAGGCCAGGCCGTAGGAGCGGTAGCGGGTCACCTGGGGCAGGTGCATCTGGCGCATCACGTAGTTGACCACGTCCCATAACGGCAACGGCTGGCCGTTGCTGATGTTGTAGGCCTGGCCCAAGGCACGGTCCTCAGCGAACAGCGCGCTGAGCAGCGCCTCGTTGAGGTTGTGCACGCTGGTGAAATCGACCTTGTTCAGGCCGTTGCCGATGATCGCCACACGGCCCTTGCGCTGCATCTGCATCAGCCGCGGGAAGATACTGGCATCGCCGGCACCAGTAACGAAGCGCGGGCGCAGCGCCAGCACTTCCAGGCCGAACTCCTGGGCACCGAATACCTTTTGTTCGGCGAGGTACTTGGTCTGCCCATAGTGATCGTGAAAACGCCGTGGCACCTGGTCCTCGCGGATATCCAGGCGTGAGCGGCCATTGAAGTAGATCGACGGCGACGACAGGTGCACCAGGCGCCGCACGTGCTCCTTCAGGCACCCTTCGACCACGTTCTCGGTAACCACCACATTGCCCTGGTGGAAATCCTGATAGCGCCCCCAGTTGCCCACTGCACCCGCGCAGTGCACCACGGCATCGACGCCCTGGCACAGGCGCCGGGCCAGTTCGGCGTCACCCAGGTCGCCAGGGATGAACTGCGCGCCGCGCTTGACCAGGTGCTCGACCCCCTCGGCGCGCCGGCCGCTGACCCGCACGTCCAGGCCCTGCTCCAGGGCAAAGCGCGCAAAGCGCCCGCCAATGAAGCCGCTCGCGCCAGTGACCAGAATTTGCATGTAACACCCCGCCTCAGATTTCAGATGCAACAGACGCCGGCCACCTTTACAACGGCACCAGCCAATGCCGTGCCGTGTGCCGCAAGTGTTCGGTCAGTTGCGCGAGCAGATGCCCGCCATTACGCCAATGATGCCAGTACAGCGGCACATCGATAGGGGTATCGGCACATATTTCCACCAGTTTGCCATCCGCCAACTGTTCACGGGCCTGTAGCTCCGGCACCAAGCCCCAGCCCAGGCCTGCTTCAGTCATGCGCAAAAAGCCTTCGGATGACGGGCACAGGTGGTGCAGGAAACCGCCATCGATGCCCAGCGACGCCAGGTAACGGTGCTGCAGGAAATCATCCGGGCCATACACGATGGCCGGTGTTCGGGCCAGGCGCTTGGCATCGAACCCCTGTGGGAAATACCGCGCCATGAACGCCGGGCTGGCCAGCGCCCGATAGCGCATGGCGCCAAGCGGCAGGCTGCGGGCCCCGGCCACCGGCCGTTCGCTGCCGCACAGGCAGGCCGCCACCTCGCCAGCGCGCATGCGTTTGAGGCCGACCTCCTGGTCTTCCACCACTAGGTCGGTGAGCACCTGCTGCTCGGCGCAGAACGTGCCCACCGCGCCCGCCCACCAAGTGGCCAGGCTGTCGGCGTTGAGGGCGATGCGCAGGCGCTCCGGCAGGCCCTCTTCGTCCAGGGCCGGCACCTGGCGCTGCAGGTCGCGCTCAAGCAACCGCACCTGCTGCACATGGTTGAGCAACTGCCGGCCGACCTCGGTGGGGCTCGGTGGCGTGGCGCGCACCAGTACCGGCTGGCCAACCCGCGCTTCGAGCAACTTGATACGTTGCGAGATTGCCGATTGCGAAAGCCCAAGTACCTGGGCGGCCCGCTCGAAACCACCTTGCTCGATGACTGCCGCAAGGGCGGCCAGCAGCTTGTAGTCGAACATCGATTTTCCTAATGAGGGATCAGCTTTATTTGTTTTTCTTATACAGCGCAGAGAATCACAATAGCCAGCATCTTCTTCTGAACCTTCCCTGGAGCCTGCCATGTGGCAAAGCTATCTGAACGGCATGCTGGTGGCCTTCGGCCTGATCATGGCCATCGGCGCACAGAACGCCTTTGTTTTGGCACAGAGCCTGCGCCGTGAGCATCACCTGCCGGTGGCGGCGCTGTGCATCGTCTGTGACGCCCTGCTGGTAGCTGCCGGCGTGTTCGGCCTGGCAACCGTGCTGGCGCATAACCCGACCTTGCTGGCGGTCGCCCGCTGGGGTGGCGCGGTGTTTCTGCTCTGGTACGGTGCCAAGGCACTGCGCAGCGCCTGTTCCAAACAGAGCCTGCAGCACCAGCAAGGCCAAGGCATGCGCTCGCGCCGTGCGGTGCTGCTCAGCGCCCTGGCGGTCACCCTGCTCAACCCGCATGTCTACCTCGACACCGTGCTGCTGATCGGTTCGCTCGGTGCCCAGCAGACCGTGCCCGGGGCGTATGTGGCCGGGGCCGCCAGTGCATCGCTGGTGTGGTTTTCGACCTTGGCGATCGGTGCCGCGTGGCTGGCGCCCTGGCTGGCCCGCCCGGCGACCTGGAGGATGCTCGACCTGATGGTGGCGGTGATGATGTTCGCTGTGGCGGCGCAGCTGATCTTCAATTGACGCCCACCCGTCGGCGCCGGCAAACCCCTCTGGAACCTCTATTCCCTATGTTTGTTGCGTGGTTATGCGCCGGGGCTGGTGCTATGATCCAGCCCTTGCGTCGCAAAGAGTACAAACTCGCCGACGCACATAGGGCCGCCCGTGATCGGCCCTGCGCAAACCGCGAACTAGACCTGAATCAGGAGATCCACCATGGCTTTTGAATTGCCGCCGCTGCCGTACGCCCACGATGCCCTGCAGCCGCACATCTCCAAGGAAACCCTGGAGTATCACCACGACAAGCACCACAACACCTATGTCGTGAACCTGAACAACCTGGTCCCAGGCACCGAATTCGAAGGCAAGACCCTGGAAGAGATCGTCAAGAGCTCTTCGGGCGGCATCTTCAACAACGCCGCTCAAGTCTGGAACCACACCTTCTACTGGAACTGCCTGTCGCCAAACGGCGGTGGCCAGCCTACCGGTGCCCTGGCTGAAGCCATCAACGCCGCGTTCGGTTCCTTCGACAAGTTCAAGGAAGAGTTCACCAAGACTTCGGTTGGCACTTTCGGTTCCGGCTGGGGCTGGCTGGTGAAGAAAGCCGACGGCTCCCTGGCCCTGGCCAGCACCATTGGCGCCGGCTGCCCGCTGACCAGCGGCGACACCCCGCTGCTGACCTGCGACGTCTGGGAACACGCCTACTACATCGACTACCGCAACCTGCGTCCGAAGTACGTCGAGGCATTCTGGAACCTGGTCAACTGGGCCTTCGTTGCCGAACAGTTCGAAGGCAAGACCTTCAAGGCCTGATGACTCACGCCCTGAACAAAACCCGGCCATGTGCCGGGTTTTTTTATGCCTTAAGGCGCCAATCGACAGTTTTCCGCGCACCTCTTGCTCACCCCGTATAGCGCGCTAACATCAAACGTCTGGAAGTTCGCTAAGCGCGCTCAAGTTGCAGGGTCAGGCAACCGATACACTGCTCAGGACAGCCCTACCGGCCGATAGTGTATTGCCAACGTTAATGGCAAAATGATGCCATGCGCATGGATTAAGGAAACCCCATTGAAGCTGGAATTGCGGAACAGCTTATCGGTCAAGTTGCTCAGGGTCGTGCTCCTGTCGGCGCTGGCGGTCGGCGTTGTCCTCAGCTGCGCGCAGATCGTCTACGACACCTACAAGACCCGCCAGGCCGTCAACAATGATGCCCAGCGCATCCTCGACATGTTCCGCGACCCTTCAACCCAGGCGGTCTACAGCCTCGACCGGGAAATGGGCATGCAGGTGATGGAAGGCCTGTTCCAGGATGAATCGGTACGCCAGGCCTCGATCGGCCACCCCAACGAAACCATGCTGGCAGAAAAGTCCCGCCCGCTGCAGGACTCGCCCATGCGCTGGCTGACCGACCTGATCCTCGGCCAGGAACGCACCTACACCACCCAGCTGGTCGGCCGCGGCCCGTACAGTGAGTATTACGGTGACCTGAGCATTACCCTCGATACGGCGGCCTACGGTGAAGGCTTTTTGGTAAACGCCATCATCATTTTCATTTCCGGCGTGCTGCGCGCCCTGGCCATGGGCCTGGTGCTGTACCTGGTCTACCACTGGCTGCTGACCAAGCCGCTGTCGAAGATCATCGAGCACCTCACCCAGATCAACCCCGACCGCCCCAGCCAGCACCAGATCCCGCTGCTCAAGGGCCATGAGAAGAACGAGCTAGGCATCTGGGTGAACACCGCCAACCAGCTGCTGGCCTCGATCGAGCGCAATACTCACCTGCGCCACGAAGCCGAGAACAGCCTGCAGCGCATGGCCCAATATGACTTTCTCACCGGCCTGCCGAACCGCCAGCAGTTGCAGGCGCAGTTGGACAAGATCCTGGTCGATGGCGGCCGGCTGCAGCACCGCGTCGCGGTGTTGTGCGTGGGGCTGGACGATTTCAAAGGCATCAACGAGCAGTTCAGCTACCAGGTCGGCGACCAGTTGCTGCTGGCCCTGGCCGACCGCCTGCGCGCCCACAGTGGCCGGTTGGGCGCGTTGGCGCGATTGGGCGGCGATCAGTTCGCCCTGGTCCAGGCCAACATCGAACAGCCCTACGAAGCCGCGGAGCTGGCCCAGAGCATCCTCGACGACCTGGAAGCGCCATTCGGCCTCGGCCACCAGCAGATCCGCCTGCGCGCCACCATCGGCATCACCCTGTTCCCCGAAGACGGCGACAGCACCGAGAAGCTGCTGCAAAAGGCCGAGCAGACCATGACCCTGGCCAAGGCCCGCTCGCGCAACCGTTACCAGTTCTACATCGCCAGCGTCGATAGCGAGATGCGCCGCCGCCGCGAGTTGGAAAAGGACCTGCGCGAAGCCCTGCCGCGCAACCAGCTGTACCTCGTCTACCAGCCGCAGATCAGCTACCGCGACCACCGCGTGGTGGGGGTCGAGGCGTTGCTGCGCTGGCAGCACCCGGAGCTAGGCATGGTGCCGCCGGACCAGTTCATCCCGCTGGCCGAACAGAACGGCTACATCATTACCATCGGCGAATGGGTGCTCGACCAGGCCTGCCGGCAACTGCGCGAATGGCACGACCTGGGCTTCAGCGAACTGCGCATGGCGGTCAACCTGTCCACCGTGCAGTTGCACCACAACGAACTGCCGCGGGTGGTAAACAACCTGCTGCAGGCGTACCGCCTGCCCCCGCGCAGCCTGGAGCTGGAAGTGACCGAGACCGGCCTGATGGAGGACATCAGCACCGCCGCGCAACACCTGCTGAGCCTGCGCCGCTCGGGGGCGATGATCGCCATCGACGACTTCGGTACCGGCTACTCGTCGCTGAGTTACCTGAAGTCGCTGCCGCTGGACAAGATCAAGATTGACAAGAGCTTCGTCCAAGACCTGCTCGACGACGACGACGATGCCACCATCGTGCGGGCCATCATCCAGCTGGGCAAAAGCCTGGGCATGCAGGTGATCGCCGAAGGCGTGGAAACCGCCGAACAGGAAACCTACATCATCGCCCAGGGCTGCCACGAAGGTCAGGGTTACCACTACAGCAAGCCGCTGTCGGCGCGCGAGCTGACCAGTTACCTGCGCCAGGCGCAGCGCAACCAGGTTTCCGCCTTCTGACCCCTGCCGTTGCGGGTTACAAGCCGTGACCTGCATTTACATGAATTGCACCCTCGCCCCTTTACAGCAAATGCAAATCTTTCGCATGATGTGGCGGTTTTACGTGCCACGGCGCACTGTCCAACCACACGACGCAGGGAAACCAATAATGATTCGAATGCCTCTGGCCTCCGCCAGTCTGCTGGCCATCGCCATCGCTCTCGCCGGTTGCGGTGAAGGCAAGGACGACAAGGCTGCCGCTCCGCAAGCTCAGGCACCTGCTGCCGCCAGCACCACCGCTGCGGCGCCTGGGGCTGTCGACGAAGCGGCCGGCAAGGCCGTGGTCAAGCATTACGCCGAAATGGTCTACGCCGTGTACAGCGACTCGCTGAGCACCGCCAAGACCCTGCAGACCGCCATCGACGCGTTCCTGGCAACCCCCAATGACGACACCCTGAAAGCCGCCAAGGCCGCCTGGGCCGCCGCACGCGTACCTTACCTGCAGAGCGAAGCCTTCCGCTTCGGCAACACCATCATCGACGACTGGGAAGGCCAGGTGAACGCCTGGCCCCTGGACGAAGGCCTGATCGACTATGTCGACAAGAGCTACGAGCACGCCTTGGGCAACCCGGCCGCCGGCGCCAACATCATCGCCAACACCGAGATTCAGGTGGGCGAAGAAAAAATCGACGTCAAGGACATCACCCCTGAGAAACTGGCCAGCCTGAACGAGCTGGGCGGTTCCGAAGCCAACGTCGCCACGGGCTACCACGCCATCGAGTTCCTGCTCTGGGGCCAGGACCTCAACGGCACCGGCCCAGGCGCGGGCAACCGCCCAGCCTCCGACTACCTCGAAGGCAAAGGTGCCACCGGCGGCCACAACGACCGCCGCCGCGCCTACCTGAAGTCGGTCACCGAGCTGCTGGTCAAGGACCTCGAAGAGATGGTCGGTAACTGGGCGCCGAATGTCGCCGACAACTACCGCGCCACGCTGGAAGCCGAGCCGGTCAACGATGGCCTGCGCAAGATGCTGTTCGGCATGGGCAGCCTGTCGCTGGGCGAACTGGCCGGCGAGCGCATGAAGGTCTCGCTGGAAGCCAACTCGCCGGAAGATGAGCAGGACTGCTTCAGCGACAACACCCACTACTCGCACTTCTACGACGCCAAGGGCATCCGCAACGTCTATTTGGGCGAGTACACCCGCGCCGACGGCAGCAAACTGACCGGCCCAAGCCTGTCGTCCCTGGTGGCCAAGGCCGACCCGGCCGCCGATGCGACCCTCAAGGCCGACCTGGAAGCCACCGAGGCGAAGATCCAGGTGATCGTAGACCACGCGCTCAAAGGCGAGCACTACGACCAACTGATCGCTGCCGACAATGCGGCCGGCAACCAGATCGTGCGTGATGCCATTGCCTCCCTGGTCAAGCAGACCGGTGCGATCGAGCAGGCTGCGGGCAAGCTGGGCATTGCCAACCTGAGCCCGGACACAGCCGATCACGAGTTCTGATTGGCAGCATGGTGCGCTGAAAGAGGCGACCTTAGGGTCGCCTTTTTTCTGCCCGGGCGCCTCCGGCCGTGAGAACCGGGGAGTAACTGTGGGAGCCGGCGTGCCGGCGATGGGGCCGGTAATGACACCGATTTCATCCAGTAATTGCAAATTGCTCTTATTCAAACTCCCCCACTTTGCTAAGCTTGCACGCCGGTTTTTCGCCCACGCCCAGGATTTTGCATGTCCTTGTCGCTGTCCCGACTCTCCCCTCTGCTGCTGGCCCTCGCCCTTGCCGCCTGTGACGACGCCCCGCGTTTCACCCAGGCCGAGCCAGGCGAAGCGTTGTCCGGTGGCCAGGCGACCGTCCAGCGCAGCGACCGCAACGCCTTTTCTCTGCCGTCGGCCAACCTGTCGCCCGAGCGGCGCCTGGACTTTGCCGTCGGCAACAGCTTCTTTCGCAACCCTTGGGTAATCGCGCCATCCACCACCACCGCGCGTGATGGGCTCGGCCCGCTGTTCAACACCAACGCCTGCCAGAACTGCCACGTGCGCGATGGCCGTGGCCATCCGCCAGAGCCAGGCGCCAGCAACGCCGTGTCGATGCTGGTACGCCTGTCGATCCCCGACCAGCCTTACCTGGCCAAAGAGATCGAGCGACTGGGCGTGGTCCCAGAGCCGGTCTACGGCACCCAGTTGCAGGACATGGCCGTGCCCGGCGTGGCGCCCGAAGGCAAGGTACGGGTGAGCTACACCAGCCAAACCGTTGCCTTCAAGGATGGCCACCAGGTCGAACTGCGCCGCCCGAGCCTGCAGATCACCCAGCTCGGCTACGGCCCGATGCACCCCGACACGCGCTTCTCCGCGCGCGTGGCCCCGCCGATGATCGGCCTGGGCCTGCTCGAAGCCATCCCCGAAGCCGACATCCTCGCCAACGAAGACCCGGACGACCGCAACCGCGACGGCATTCGCGGGCGGGCCAACCGGGTCTGGGACGACGCCCAGGGCACCACCGTGGTCGGCCGCTTCGGCTGGAAGGCCGGGCAGCCCAACGTCAACCAGCAGAATGTGCATGCCTTCAACGGTGACATGGGCCTGACCAGCACCCTGCAGCCCAAGGACGATTGCACCCCGGCGCAGCGCGACTGCCTGGCCGCACCCAATGGCGACGGCGCCAACGGCGAAAAGGAAGTCAGCGACAACATTTTGCGCCTGGTGACCTTCTACACCCGCAACCTCGGCGTACCCGCCCGGCGCGATGTCGGCGCACCGCAGGTGCTGGCCGGCAAGAACCTGTTCTTCAAGGCCGGCTGCCAGGGCTGCCACACGCCACAGTTCACCACCGCCGCCGACACCACCGAGCCCGAGCTGGCCGGCCAGGTGATCCGCCCCTACAGCGACCTGCTGCTGCACGACATGGGCCCGGGCCTGGCCGACGAACGCACCGAATTCGCCGCCAACGGCCAGGATTGGCGCACCCCACCGCTGTGGGGCATCGGCCTGACCGAAACGGTCAGTGGCCACACCCAGTATTTGCATGATGGCCGCGCCCGCAACCTGCTCGAAGCCGTGCTCTGGCACGGCGGCGAAGCACAGGCGGCGCGCGACCATGTATTGACCTTCAATGCCGAGCAGCGCGCCGCGCTGCTGGCGTTTCTGAACTCACTTTAAACGCGCAAGGAGCCGGGCATGTTCCGACCCAAACTGTTGTTCACCAGCCTCGCCGCACTCGCCCTCGGTGCCTGCTCGCCGCAGGACCCGCAGGCGGTGACCTCCGCCGCCATCGCCAAGCAGGTGATCCTGCCGACCTACAGCCGCTGGGTCGAAGCCGACCGTCAGCTGGCCGTCAGTGCCTTGGCCTACTGCGAAGGCAAGGAAAGCCTGGACACCGCCCGCGCCGACTTCCTCAACGCGCAAAAAGCCTGGGCTGAGCTGCAGCCGCTGCTGGTCGGCCCGCTGGCCGAAGGCAACCGGGCCTGGCAGGTACAGTTCTGGCCCGACAAGAAAAACCTGGTCGGCCGCCAGGTCGAGCAGCTGGTGAACGGTGACAAGCCGGTCGACGCCGCCGCGCTGGGCAAAGCCAGCGTCGTGGTGCGCGGCCTTTCGGCATACGAGTACATCCTGTTCGACAGCAAGCCGGACATCGCCACTGCCGAGCAGAAAGCCCGCTACTGCCCACTGCTGGTCGCTATCGGTGAACACCAGAAGGCCCTGGCCGAAGAGATTCTCAAGGGCTGGAACAGCACCGACGGCATGCTCTCGCAGATGACCAAGTTCCCCAACCAGCGCTACGCCGACTCGCACGAGGCAATCGCCGACCTGCTGCGCTCCCAGGTGACTGCCCTGGATACCCTGAAGAAGAAGCTTGGCGCGCCGATGGGCCGCCAGAGCAAGGGCATCCCGCAGCCGCTGCAGGCCGAAGCCTGGCGCAGCCATTCGTCGATCAAGAGCCTGGAAGCCACCCTGAAGGCGGCCCAGGCGGTCTGGGTAGGGGTCGACAACCAGGGCCTGCGCGGCCTGCTGGGCAGCGACCAGAAAGCCCTGGCGCAGAAGATCGACGACGCCTACGCTACCTCGCTGAAACTGCTGGCCGACAACCAGAAGACGCTGGGCGAGCTGTTGGCCGATGACGCCGGCCAGCAAACCCTCAACCAGATCTACGACAGCCTCAACGTCGTCCACCGCCTGCACGAAGGCGAACTGGCCAAGGCGTTGAACATCCAGCTGGGCTTCAATGCCAACGACGGTGACTGATCATGCTGCGACGCCAGGCCATCAAACTCGGTAGCGTATTGCTCAGCGCCCTGACCCTGGGTGGCTGGAGCCTGTTCCGCAACAAAGGCAGCGAACCCTTGCTGCTGTCGGCGCGTGACGATGGCGACGGCAAGCACTATGCGGTCGGGTTCCGCCTGGACGGCACCCAGGTGTTCAGCACCCAGGTGGCCCAGCGTTGCCATGCCATCATCAACCACCCCGAACTGCCGATCGCCCTGTTCGTCGCGCGCCGCCCCGGTACCGAAAGTTACCTGGTCGACCTGCGCGACGGGCGCCTGCTGCAGACTGTCAGCTCGCAGCCAAACAGGCACTTTTACGGCCACGCGGTAATCCACAAAGGCGGTGAGTGGCTGTATGCCACCGAGAACGACACCACCGACCCAGGCCGCGGCGTGCTCGGTGTGTACCGCTTCGAAGGCGAGCGCCTGGTGCACACCGGCGAGATTCCGACCCACGGCATCGGCCCGCATGAAGTGGCCTGGCTGCCGGATGGCGAAACCCTGATCGTGGCCAACGGCGGCATCCGCACCGAGGCCGAGAGCCGGGTCGAAATGAACCTCAACGCCATGCAGCCAAGCTTGGTGCTGATGCAGCGCGACGGTGCGCTGCTGAGCAAGGAAACCTTGGCCCAGCAGATGAACAGCGTGCGCCACTTGGCCGTGGGTAGCGACGGCACCATCGCCGCCTGCCAGCAGTTCATGGGCGATGCCGATGAAACAGCCGAGCTGCTGGCGATCAAGCGCCCGGGCGAGCCCTTCAAGGCCTTCCCGGTACCGGAGCGGCAATTGCAGTCGATGGCGCAATACACTGCCAGCGTTGCCATCCACAGCGACCTGCGCCTGGTTGCACTGACTGCACCGCGGGCCAATCGCCTGTTTGTCTGGGACCTGGACAGTGGCGCGGTGAAGCTCGATGCGCCGATGCCGGATTGTGCGGGGGTTGGCGCAGTGAAGGACGGCTTTGTGGTGACGTCCGGGCAGGGGCGCTGCCGCTTCTATGATTGCCGCAAGCAAGAACTGATCGGCCAGCCGATGGAGCTGCCTTCCGGGTTCTGGGACAACCATCTGCACCTGGTCTGACACTCGGGCCGCCTGTACCGGCCCTATCGCCGGCAAGCCGGCTCCCCCAGGTACACCACCGGCCTGAAGGCATGCACTGTACCTGTGGGAGCCGGCTTGCCGGCGATAGGGCCCGCCCAGTCGATACATCTCCCCAACCCGCCAAAAACAGTCAATACTTCCCCCATCCGCACGTGGGCAGGATCGCCCGTTGTCGTGTCAAGACCAATAACAATCACGCTTCCAAGGAACCGGACCTATGCTGCGCCGGCGCATGCTCATCATGTTGGCCGTGGTTCTGCTGATCGTGTTGGCCCTGGGGGGCTACAAGGCCTTCTCGGTCTATCAGCAAATCCAGCTGTTCACCGCTCCCAAGCCACCCGTCACCGTGGCCGCAGCCTTGGCCGAAGAGCGCCAGTGGCAGCAACGCCTGCCGGCTGTAGGCAGCCTCAAGGCACTGCAAGGCGTTGAACTCAGCCTTGAGGTCGAGGGCACGGTCAAATCGCTGCACTTCGACTCCGGCCAGAAGGTCAAGGCCGGGCAACTGCTGCTACAGCTCAACGACGACCAGGAAACCGCCCTGCTCGGCACCGCCCAGGCCGACCTGGGGCTGGCCAAGGTCGACTTCGGCCGTGGCAGCCAACTGGTGGGCGATTCGGCCATTTCCCGTGGCGAGTACGACCGCCTCACCGCCCAGTACCGGCGCAATCAGGCGGTGGTCGACCAGCTCAAGGCGTCGAAGACCAAGAAGAGCATCAGCGCGCCGTTCAGCGGCACCATCGGCATCCGCCAGGTGGATGTGGGCGACTACCTGGCCCCCGGCACGGTGATTGCCACCCTGCAGGACCTGTCCAGCCTCTACGTTGACTTCAATGTGCCCGAGCAGGCGCTGCCGCAGCTGAGCCTCGGCCAACAGGTGCTGGTACAAGTGGCTGCCTACCCGGGCCAGAGCTTCCCTGCCAGCCTCAGCGCGATCAACCCCAAGGTCGACGAGAGCACACGCAACCTGCTGGTGCGCGCCACCCTGGCCAACCCGGATGGCAAGCTGCTGCCGGGCATGTTCGCCAACCTGCTGGTGCTGCTGCCCAACCCGCAGCCGCAAGTGGTGGTGCCAGAAAGCGCCATTACCTACACGCTGTATGGCAACTCGGTGTATGTGGCCATGCCCAGGAAAGACAAGGACGGCAACCCCGCGCAGGATGACAAGGGCCAACCGCAGCTCAGCGCCGAACAGCGCAGCGTGCAGACCGGCGAACGCCGCGATGGCGTGGTGGTGGTCAGCAAGGGGCTCAAGGCTGGCGAGCAGGTGGTCACCGCCGGGCAGCTCAAGCTGACCCCGGGCGCCGCCATCCGCATCGGCCAAGACACCGCCCTCAAACCCGAACCAGGCGCCCCGCGCGCGGACTGACCCGGAGGCAGGCATGGCGTTCACCGACCCGTTCATCCGCCGCCCGGTACTGGCCAGCGTGGTCAGCCTGCTGATCCTGCTGCTGGGCTTCCAGGCCTGGAGCAAGCTGCAGATCCGCCAGTACCCGCAGATGGAAAACGCCCTGATCACGGTGACCACCGCCTACCCGGGGGCCAACGCCGAGACCATCCAGGGCTATATCACTCAGCCACTGCAGCAAAGCCTGGCAAGCGCTGAAGGCATCGACTACATGACCTCGGTGAGCCGGCAGAACTTCTCGATCATCTCCATCTACGCGCGCATTGGCGCCGACAGCGACCGCCTGTTCACCGAGCTGCTGGCCAAGGCCAATGAAGTGCGCAACCAGCTGCCGCAGGACTCCGAAGACCCGGTGCTGAGCAAGGAAGCGGCGGACGCTTCGGCACTGATGTACGTCAGCTTCTACAGCAAGGACATGAGCAACCCGCAGATCACCGACTACCTGTCCCGGGTGATCCAGCCGAAGCTTGCGACCTTGCCAGGCATGGCCGAGGCAGAGATCCTCGGCAACCAGGTATTTGCCATGCGCATCTGGATCGACCCGGTGAAGCTGGCCGGCTTCGGCCTGGCTGCCACCGATGTGACCAACGCAGTGCGCCGCTACAACTTTCTGGCTGCCGCCGGTGAGGTCAAAGGCGAGTACGTGGTCACCAGCATCAATGCCAACACCGAGCTGAAATCGGCCGAGGCTTTTGCCGCATTGCCGGTCAAGACTGCAGGCGACAGCCGGGTGCTGCTGGGTGATGTGGCACGGGTCGAAATGGGTGCGGAAAACTACGACACGGTCAGTTCGTTCGACGGCATCCCTTCGGTGTACATCGGCATCAAAGCCACGCCGGCGGCCAACCCGTTGGACGTGATCAAGGAAGTCCGGCGAATCATGCCGGAGCTGGAAAGCCAGCTGCCTTCCGCACTCAAGGTCTCGATCGCCTATGACGCCACGCTGTTCATCCAGGCCTCCATCGACGAAGTGATCAAGACCCTCGGCGAAGCGGTGCTGATCGTCATCGTGGTGGTGTTCCTGTTCCTCGGCGCGCTGCGCTCGGTGCTGATCCCGGTGGTGACCATCCCGCTTTCGATGATCGGTGTGCTGTTCTTCATGCAGATGATGGGCTACTCGCTGAACCTGCTGACCCTGCTGGCGATGGTGTTGGCCATCGGCCTGGTGGTGGATGACGCCATCGTCGTGGTGGAAAACATCCATCGGCACATGGAGGAAGGCAAGACGCCGTTCGACGCAGCGCTGGAAGGTGCACGGGAAATCGCCATGCCGGTGGTGTCGATGACCATCACCCTGGCTGCCGTCTATGCGCCGATCGGCTTTCTGACCGGGCTTACGGGTGCCCTGTTCAAGGAGTTCGCCTTGACCCTGGCCGGTGCGGTGATCATCTCAGGCATCGTTGCCCTGACCTTGTCGCCCATGATGTGCGCCCTGTTACTGCGCCAGGAGCAGAATGCCCACGGCCTGGCCCATCGCCTTGACGTGATCTTCGAGCGCCTGAAAAACCGCTACCAGCGCCTGCTGCGCACCACCCTGGACAGCCGCCCAGTGGTGCTGGTGTTCGCAGTGATCATCCTGTGCCTGATCCCGGTGCTGCTCAAGTTCACCCAGAACGAGCTGGCGCCCAACGAGGACCAAGGGGTGATTTTCATGATCAGCAGCTCGCCGCAGCCAGCCAACCTCGATTACCTGAACGCCTACACCGACCAGTTCACGCCGCTGTTCAAGGCCTTCCCCGAGTACTACTCATCGTTCCAGATCAATGGCTTCAATGGCGTGCAGAGCGGCATAGGCGGCTTCCTGCTCAAACCGTGGAACGAGCGCGAGCGTACGCAAATGGAACTGCTGCCCCAGGTACAGGCCAAGCTCGAAGAAGTCAGCGGCTTGCAGATTTTCGGCTTCAACTTGCCGTCATTGCCGGGCACCGGCGAAGGCTTGCCGTTCCAGTTCGTGATCAATACCGCAGGCGATTACCCGGCGCTGCTGGAGGTGGCCCAGCGGGTCAAGGAGCGCGCCCAGGCATCAGGCAAATTCGCCTTCCTCGACATCGACCTGGCGTTCGACAAGCCCGAGGTGGTGGTCGACATCGACCGGGCCAAAGCGGCGCAGATGGGCGTGTCCATGGACACTCTGGGCGGCACCTTGGCCACTTTGCTGGGCGAAGCGGAGATCAACCGGTTTACCCTGGAAGGCCGCAGCTACAAGGTGATCGCCCAGGTCGAGCGGCCCTACCGGGACAACGCAGGCTGGCTGAACAATTACTATGTGAAGAATGACCAGGGCCAATTACTGCCGTTGTCGACCCTGATAACCCTCAGCGACCGCGCCCGCCCGCGCCAGCTCAACCAGTTTCAGCAGCTTAACTCGGCAATTATCCAGGGGGTCCCCCTGGTCAGCATCGGCGAGGCCTTGCAGACGGTTCGGGACATCGCCGCCGAAGAGGCGCCGGACGGGTTTTCGTTCGACTATGCCGGTGCCGCACGGCAGTACATTCAGGAGGGCAGCGCGCTGTGGGTGACCTTTGGCCTGGCCCTGGCGATCATCTTCCTGGTGCTGGCTGCGCAGTTCGAAAGTTTCCGCGACCCACTGGTGATTCTGGTGACGGTGCCACTGTCGATCTGCGGGGCGCTGCTGCCGCTGTTCCTCGGCATCTCCAGCATGAATATCTACACCCAGGTCGGGCTAGTGACACTGATCGGCCTGATCAGCAAGCACGGCATCCTGATCGTCGAGTTTGCCAATCAATTGCGTGAGGAAAAGGGCTTGAGCGTGCGGGAGGCCATCGAAGAAGCGGCGGCCATTCGCCTGCGGCCGGTACTCATGACTACTGCGGCGATGGTGTTTGGCATGGTGCCGCTGATCTTGGCGACCGGGGCCGGGGCCGTGAGCCGGTTCGACATCGGCACGGTGATTGCGACCGGGATGTCGATCGGGACATTGTTCACCCTGTTTGTGTTGCCTTGCATTTATACCCTGCTCGCGCACAAGACGGTGGTCAAGGAGACTGTCGTTGCCTGAGCCGGCCTCTTCGCGGGGCAAGCCCGCTCCCGCACCCGTTGAACCTGAATGTAGCAACACCCGAAAAGCAAAGGCCCCGCGACTGCGGGGCCTTGTTTGCTCGAACGGGTCAGCCGAACGGCCGAAGCCCCTGTCGCAAGCCGAACAGGAACAGCAACAGGTCATGGTCAGGCTGAGCCTGAACCTGATGGTGCTTTACTTCCTTCGGCAACGCGCACTGCTCTGCCTGCTCAGCCTTGCTGAACACCACCGGCCGCGGTTCTTCCCAGGCAGCTACCGCCACCGTGGTCACCGCCAGCCCAGCTACCAGAAACAAAGCTCGAGCGATTTCTAGTTTCATTGCCCTAACCCTTTGACAGCGCTGCCAAACGCCATCTGGTAAAAGTAGAGCAGCTGCTGCCATTCTGCGTCGTTGAGCGACGAATGGCGGCGCAACTGGCGCAAGTCATTGCCGGCCGCGCGCTGGCAGCTGATGCGGCGGCGGCACTTCTCGAGATCGAGCAGCGCGACTTCGACCCGGGCCTGCTCACCCTCGCCGATCACCTTGATGAATACGTGCTTGCCATACAGGCAGCCATGCTGCCAGTGGCCCAGGTGCATGCGCGCCAGGTTGTCGGCCAAGTCCTTGAGCATGCGCGCGTGTACCACCTGCGGGTAGCGCTCGCGGGCACCTTCGGCGTGCCAGGTATCAAGCTCGACGAAGCCATCCAGCGCCTCGCTGACCAGCAGCGCACGCCATTTGTGCTCAGCATCGCGCTCTGCACCACAAAAGACGATACGCGGTACACGTACGCCCAATTGTTCGAAGCTGTTCAGCGCGTCGAGCTCACGCAGTACCGTCGGCCTGCCGAACGGGTGCAGCAGGCTGCGGTAGATATGACCGACCTGGCGCTTGGCATAAAGCAGCTTGCCGTTGCCGTCATTCAGCCGTTGCACGCCACTCTCACCACCGCGCCGCTGGTTAGGTTCTTCAACCCATTCGCCCTGTTGACGCCAGTAAAAATCGAAGCGTGACTCCCCGCTCTGGGCTACAGCCATCAAACACTACCCCTTACGCAATACATAGACCCGCCACATGGCATAGAACGGCAGGAAATCGAGGCGCTCCTGGATTCTGAAGCCGGCGGCCTTGAATTCTTCTTCAACTGTCTCTGCCGGTAACACAAAACGGTTCTGGTAGCTGCCCTGCTCGGCCTTGGCACTGCGCCGCTGCTCGAGTTTCTGCCGCCGCCATGCTTTGAAGTTACCATCCACCCACAATGACAGGATTACACTGTCACGGCTAACCCTTTGAAATTCCGAAAGAATTGTTTTCCGATGAGCGGCCTCGCCGATGTGATGGAACAGCCGCATGCAGAAGATGCTGTCCACCGCGTTATCCGGCAGATCGATCGCGAAAGCAGACGTCTGCAAGGGCCGTACCCGCGCCACCACCTCCGGCGGTTGTGCCGCACAGGCTGTCTCGATCATCGCCTCGGAATTGTCGGCACCAATGATCACGCGGTTGGGTTTTTCTGCCAGTAGCGGCCAGAACCGCCCGGCACCGCAAGGCAGATCGAGCACCAAGCCCGGTTCTCCGGCCAGCGCCAGGGCACGACGCGCCAATTGCTCGTCACGCTTGTGGGACAGGCGACGCGCCAGGCCATCCTGATGCTTGAGGAAGTACTCGCGAGCATGTTGCTGGTCGTACTTCTCGGAAAATTCGAGTTTGATCGGGCTACGCATTGGGCATCTCCTGGCTCCATTGCGCTCACCTTAGGTAACACCGCGTTGGAAACAGGTTATGCCAATGTGAAAAAAGTGTTATCACCAAAGCAAGATGTTTCAGCGCATTACTCGCAGAGCTGGGACGGGTCAGTCTTCTCCGCGCCTTGGCTCAAATCCACCTGGAATCGGCAACCATGGGGTGCGGTGGACGTGAGTGTCACCCGCCAGCCTTGATCGTCACAGATCCGCTGCACCAGCGACAAGCCCAGGCCCAGGCCTTCACCCCGCCGCTCGTCGCCGCGCACGAAAGGCTTGAACATCGCTTCGCGTTGCTCTTCCGGGATGCCCACACCACTGTCTTCGACGCTGAAACCATTGGCCTCCAGGCTCAGCCGGATGTAACCACTGTCGGTGTAGTGCGCAGCGTTACGCAGCAGGTTGCCCATCACCGACTGCAGGAAGGTCGCGTTGTACAACAACGGGCCGGCACTGACGCGGCCATCGAAGTACAGCGCCAGCCCCTTCTGCTCGATGGTATCGCGCCACACGCCAATCAGGTCATCGGCAACTTCGCGCAGTGTCGCCTGGGACGCCACCGCGCCTTGGTCACGCTGGGCACGGGCAAGCATCAGGAAGGTCTTGACCAGCTCGCGCATTTCTTCGGTGGCGCGGGCAATCCGTTCCACCTGGCTGCGTGAGCGGGTATCCAGGTTGGGGTTCTCGATCAGCAGCTCGCAGGAGGTGGCCAGCACCATCAGCGGCGTGCGCAACTCGTGGCTGACATCGCTGGTAAACAGGCGCTCACGTGTCAGTGCATCGCGCAGGCGGCCGAGCGTATCGTCGAACGCCACGGCCAGCTGGCCGACTTCATCGGCGGCATAATCCGGCGCCAGGGGCGGTGCCAGGCCAAGCAACTGGTCACGGTGGCGTACTTGCCGCGCCAGGCGGATCACCGGCGCCATCACCCGCCGTGCCAGCAGCCAGCCGAGGAACACCGCCAGCACCAGGCTGAGCACAAAGCCCACAACAACGACGGCGAACAGCACCCGCTCGCGCTCTTCGAAATCGCTTTGGTCCTGCAGCAGCACATAGCGGCGACCATCCACGATCTCCACCATCGCGTGGTAGGACAACTGGTCGCGGAATACCTCGTGGAAGCCTTTATCAAGGTGGCGCAGGTCTTTGGGCAGCTCGAAGTCATCACGCCCGCCACTGAAGTAGAACAACTGGTCAGGGCGCGGGCGGTGGCTCCAGTCACTGACGCTGTCCATGCGCAACAGGCGTTGCAGGTCGCCGCCCAGCACCGAGGAGATCAAACGTTCCTCGACCAGGTGCACGGTGGCGACGATACCGAAGGCGAAGGCCCCGGCAACCAGTGCGCTCATCAACGCAAACGCAATGATGATGCGCTGCGCCAGGCTTTGCTTAAACTCCATCACGGCCCTCGGCGAGGCGATAGCCGACGCCATGGACGGTATGCAGCAAGGGCTTTTCGAACGGCTTGTCGATCACCTGGCGCAACTGGTGCACATGGCTGCGCAGGCTGTCGCTGTCGGGGCAGTCGTCGCCCCACAGCGCCTCTTCAAGCACCTCGCGGCGCAGCACGTGCGGGCTCTTCTGCATCAGCACGGCGAGCAGCTTGAGCCCGACCGGGTTGAGCTTGAGCAGGCGGCCCTGGCGGGTGACTTCGAGGGTATCGAGGTCGTAGCTCAGGTCGGCGACCTGCAACGTACGCCGCCCACCCCCTTGGGCACGGCGCAACACGGCTTCGATACGTGCCGCGAGTTCCGACAGGGCGAACGGTTTGAGCAGGTAGTCATCGGCGCCGGAGCGGAAGCCTTGCAGGCGGTCGTCCAGCTGGTCGCGGGCGGTCAACATGATCACCGGCGTATCGCGGCGGGCATCCTCGCGCAGGCGCTTGCACAGGGTGTAGCCATCGATGCCCGGCAGCATGATGTCGAGCACAATCAGGTCGTAGTGCTCGGTGGCGGCCAGGTGCAGGCCGGACAAACCGTCCTGGGCACAGTCGACGGTGTAGCCCTTCATCCCCAGGTAATCGGCAAGGTTGGCAAGGATATCGCGGTTGTCTTCAACCAAAAGAATGCGCATCGGGTTCTCCTGAGCGGCGCTTCGCTGTGGTGCGCGGCAGGCGCAGCTTAAGGCCATCGCCCGGACTGTGCCAGCCCCACGGCAAATTCAGCGAAGTTGACGGATTTTTCACTGATCCTTCACGCACACAGCATAGCGGCCGCAGGACAATCCCCGGTCTTTTCCGCCCCCTTGGAGCCGTCATGCAACAACGCATTCGCCCTCGTCCGATCAATTACTGGTTGTATCTGGGTATTCCGCTGGCAACTGCAGTGGCCTTGATCCTCCTCGAACTGACCTCGGTCGACATGGACGTGGCCAACCTGTTTTTCGATCAGACCACCGGCGCGTTCATCGGCCGCCACAGCTATCTGCTGGAGAACATTCTGCATGATCGGGTCAAGCAGGGTGTGATCCTGATGGGGCTGGTGGCGCTGGTGGCATTTGCCGCGAGTTTCTTCTGGCAGCGCCTGTTCGGCTGGCGCCGCGAACTGGGCTGCCTGGTGCTGGCGCTGGGGCTTTCCACGGCCTTCGTCACACCGTTGAAAAAGGTCACACAAGTGCAGTGCCCCTGGAGCCTGAGCCAGTTTGGCGGCAAGGAAACCTATAGCAAGCTGCTGGAGCCGCGCCCCGCAACCGACAAGCCAGGGCTGTGCTGGCCAGGCGGGCATGCGGCCACCGGTTTCTGCCTGTTCGGGTTGTTCTTCATGCTGCGTGATCGGCGCCCGCGCCTGGCGCGGGTGGCATTTGCGGTGGCCTTGGTGGCCGGGTCGGTGTTGTCGGTGGGGAGGATGATGCAGGGGGCGCACTTTCTGTCGCATAACATTTGGACAGCGGTGTTTTGCTGGCTGATCGGGTTGGGGTCGTACTACCTGGTCCTGTATCGACGCCGGGTGCCGGAGGTAACCGCTGCCGAGCGCGGTATTGCCTGATCAAGC
Source organism: Pseudomonas sp. NPDC012596 (assembly GCF_042902325.1). NCBI lineage: Bacteria > Pseudomonadati > Pseudomonadota > Gammaproteobacteria > Pseudomonadales > Pseudomonadaceae > Pseudomonas > Pseudomonas sp. NPDC012596. The sequence continues at coordinate 178,078 of NZ_JBIBEB010000005.1, forward strand.
ACTGACAAACGAAAAAGCCCCGCACTAGGCGGGGCTTTTCCTGAAGCTAGGGGTAAGGCTGGCTTACATCATGCCGCCCATGCCACCCATGCCGCCCATGTCTGGCATACCGCCGCCAGCCGGAGCTTCGCTCGGTGCATCGGCAATCATGGCTTCGGTGGTGATCATCAGACCGCCGATCGAAGCAGCAGCTTGCAGTGCCGAACGGGTGACCTTGGCTGGGTCGAGGATACCCATCTCGATCATGTCGCCGTATTCGCCGGTAGCAGCGTTGTAGCCGTAGTTGCCCGAACCCTGCTTGACCTTGTCGGCCACAACGCTTGGCTCGTCGCCGGCGTTGGCAGTGATCTGACGCAGCGGCGCTTCGACAGCGCGACGCAGCAGGGCGATACCGACGTTCTGGTCTTCGTTGTCACCTTTGAGGTCAACGATTGCGTTCAGAGCGCGCACCAGGGCAACACCACCGCCAGGCACAACGCCTTCTTCAACGGCTGCACGGGTAGCGTGCAGGGCGTCTTCAACGCGGGCTTTCTTCTCTTTCATTTCAACTTCGGTGCCTGCACCGACCTTGATCACGGCAACACCGCCAGCCAGTTTGGCCAGACGCTCTTGCAGCTTCTCACGGTCGTAGTCCGAAGTGGTGTCTTCGATCTGGGCGCGGATCTGCTTGACGCGTGCCTGGATGTCATCTTCCACGCCAGCGCCGTCGATGATGGTGGTGTTTTCCTTGGACAGGATGACGCGCTTGGCGTTACCCAGGTGCTCCAGGGTAGCGGTTTCCAGGGACAGGCCGATTTCTTCGGAGATGACCTGGCCGCCGGTCAGGACAGCGATGTCCTGCAGCATGGCTTTGCGGCGGTCGCCGAAGCCTGGTGCCTTGACCGCAGCAACCTTGACGATACCGCGCATGTTGTTGACTACCAGGGTAGCCAGCGCTTCGCCTTCGACGTCTTCAGCAACGATCAGCAGTGGGCGGCCGGCCTTGGCAACGGCTTCCAGCACGGGCAGCAGCTCGCGGATGTTGGAGATTTTCTTGTCGACCAGCAGCAGCAGCGGGCCTTCCAGCTCGGCAACCATGGTGTCTGGCTTGTTGACGAAGTACGGCGACAGGTAGCCGCGGTCGAACTGCATGCCTTCTACGACGGACAGTTCGTTGTCCAGGCCCGAGCCTTCTTCAACGGTGATCACGCCTTCTTTGCCGACTTTTTCCATGGCTTCGGCAATGATGCTGCCGATGGAGTCGTCAGAGTTGGCGGAGATGGTGCCTACCTGGGCGATGGCCTTGGAGTCGGCGCATGGCTTGGACAGGTTTTTCAGTTCGGCGACGACAGCAGCGGTGGCCTTGTCGATGCCGCGCTTCAGGTCCATCGGGTTCATGCCGGCAGCGACGGCTTTCAGGCCTTCGTTGACGATGGCCTGAGCCAGAACGGTCGCGGTGGTGGTGCCGTCACCGGCAGCGTCGTTGGCCTTGGAAGCAACTTCCTTGACCAGCTGGGCGCCCATGTTTTCGAAGGCGTCTTTCAGCTCGATTTCCTTGGCAACCGAAACACCGTCTTTGGTGATGGTTGGCGCGCCGAAGCTCTTGGCCAGGACAACGTTACGGCCTTTCGGGCCCAGGGTAGCTTTTACCGCGTCAGCCAGAACGTTGACACCAACGAGCATTTTCTTGCGGGCGGAATCGCCGAATTTTACGTCTTTAGCAGCCATGATCGTTTAATCCTTGGAATTCTTTGGAGTAACGGGAAGTCGGGTAAATCAGCCTTCGACGACAGCGAGAATCTCGTTCTCGGCCATCACCAGCAGGTCTTCGCCATCAACTTTCACGGTGTTGCTGCCCGAGTACGGGCCGAAAACCACTTTGTCACCCACTTTCACGGCCAGCGCGCGAACTTCGCCGTTGTCCAGGATGCGACCGGTGCCGACGGCGACAACTTCGCCACGGTTTGGTTTTTCAGCGGCCGAACCCGGCAGGACGATACCGCCAGCGGTTTTCGATTCTTCTTCGCTGCGACGGATGACTACGCGGTCATGCAGAGGACGAAGCTTCATTGTCGATCTCTCCCAAATTGTGGTTTTCATCGGCCGGTGTCGACACCGGCGGGTTGATGCGGTCCGGCGTTGCCGGGGGTGGCCCGCGACGGGCGAGCCACCTGTGTTTTGTCTGGCGTTGCCGCCAGAAACCTTGCGGTGACCACATACATGAGGCCGACATAATCAATTACAAGGCTTGCTGCAGAAAATTTTTCAGCGCCAGGAAAAGCTTGGGGCCGCAAAGCGGCCCCTGGAGTGGTTACTTGTCGCGGCGTTCGTATTCGCCTTCGATGACATTCGGCCGGTGGCCGCTGTCGCGCGGCTGTGCCTGGAAGGGGTCGTCCTGAAACGCCCGCTGGCGCATGGCCTGGGCCTCGGCACGCTGACGCATCTTGCGCGCGGCCAGGTGGCGGGTGAACGGCAGCAGGCACAGCAGGCCCAGCACATCGCTGATGAAGCCTGGCAACAACAACAGGCCGCCGCCGACTGCCAGCATCATGCCCTGGAACATGTCCTCGGCGGGCAGTTCGCCACGCTGCAGGCTCTCACGGGCACGCAGGGCGGTGGCCAGGCCGGCCACACGCATCACCAGCACACCCAGTGCGGACCCGGCGATGATCAACAGCAGCGCCGGGAAGAAACCGATGGCTGCGCTGACCTTGACGAAAACGAACAGCTCCAGCACAGGAAACAGCAAAAACAGCAGTAGAAAAGCACGCATCAAGGATTCCTCGACGGAAGACAATCTTCCCTTACGACCATCACATGGATGCGTGTGCTCGGTTTTTCAAGCTTCGACTTCCGTCGCTGCCGGCCATTGGTCGGCGCGCGCCAGCAAAACCAGGGCCTCGCGAACTTGTGTCGGCGTGTTGCAAATAGCCGGGAACGGTAACCAATGAACGCCTTGGCCAATGCGCAGGTGCATGCCTTCGCTGTCGATGCCGACCATCTGCGCAGGTGCGCTGCGCGGCAGGTCGCTCAACTCGACGTAATGGGCGATGGCGTTGGAGTGGTCGCTGTTCATGTGTTCGATCATGCTGGCCTCGGCCTTGCCCGCGAACGGGTTGGCCAGGGTTACCTGGTCGAGCCAGTGAATTGCACCGAAGCCGCCGATGTAACGGTGGCGCACCGGTTGCAGTACCCAGAAGTCGAAGTCGTGCGCCTTGTGGTAATTGGCCGCATCGGCAAAGTAGCGGTAGTAGCGCTCGGCAGCCGCCTCGATGGCGGCTTCGTCGACCAGCTTGTGAGCCTCCGCCATCACCGTCAGGCGGCCAACGGCTTGCACATCCTCGGCTTCACGTTCGCCGACCAGCAGCGAGCACTTCGGGTCTTTCTGCAGGTTGTGGGTGTGCTGGGCGATGCGGCTGATGAGGATCAGCGGGTTGCCATTGGCATCCAGGCAATACGGCACCACCGACCCGAAGGGGAAGCCGGGCATGGACTTGGAATGGGTCGAGAGCACGCCGCGGTACTCCTTGAGCAGCAGTTCCCGGGCGGGGCGGATGGCATTGGTACTCACTGAAGGGGCTCCTGCAGGCGGACTGGATGGCTGACAAGATAATCATTATCACCCGCCAGTGCCACCAGGGCTGCTTGGCGCCCCCCGGGTATTTACCAGGTTACACCGAAGCCTGCGGTGTAACGTGTCTTGTCCAGGTCACTTTCACGTGTGCCGGTGATGATGTCCTTTTCTGCCTTGAGGTTGAGCGAGGCCCATTCGGTGACCTTGTAGCGCAGGCCTATTTCGGCATCCAGCGAATAGTCGGCCACGCCCCCCAGCGGTTTGGCGAACTCGCCATTGGTGAACAGCTGGACGTTCTTGCCGATCAGGTAACGGGTGTAATCCCACTTCACCGCCGCCGAATAGAAGTTGTCCTTGCCGCCATCCTGGTATTCGAAATCGGTGCGGTTGATCAGCGAACCCAGCGAGAATGCGCCCAGTTCGTCGTCCCAGAACTGGTAGCCCGGGCCAGTACCGACGGTACGCTGGCGCGCCAGGTCTTCGACGTGGTCGCGCTTGTATTCAAGCCGCCCCTGCCAGAACCACTTCTCGGTAATGAAGCGGTCGAGTGCGTACTCTGCGCTCCAGTTGTTGGCGGTGGTGACGTCGTCTTTGGTTTCGCGGTTGTACTCGCCTTCGGCATTGTGCCGCCAACGGCCATGACGGGCGGTGGTCTTGAAGCCGATGTCGTAGTCGTCGGTATCGTTCTCGGCACGCTTGTAGTCCAGGGCAGCATCGACATTGCCCTTCCAGATCAAGTCTTCCACCACCGGCTTGGGCTTCATGATCTGCTGGATACTGGCAAGCTCGACGGTCTTCGGCGCTTCGCCGTTGGCCAGGGTCACCTTGCCCGCCTCGGCCGCCTTGAGCGACTTGGTCTTTTCGCCGTTGTAGGCATCCTGCTTGACCAGCAGTTCCTGGTCGCTCTCGAGGGTTTGAACCTGTTTCCAGTCCAAGGAGATCGAGCCGCCATAAGGCGTTTCCAGCAGCAGCTTGCCGCCGTCGAAGACGCGGATCTTGCCGCTCAAGCGGTCACCGTTTTTCATCCACACGGTGTCGGCGAACGCAGGAGCAGCGCACAGGGAAGCGGTCAACAGGCACAACAACGATCTAGAATGCATAAGCGGACTATGGGTTCGATTGGGCGAAAAAGCCGGGGATTATCCAGATACCAACGACCAGAGCAAGGACAGACCGACCACCATGCCGTTGAGTTCAACTCTCATTTGCCGTGACCATTGGTCCGGTTTCACTTCAGGCCAGCGCTGCCGCGATGTCTGAGGAATTTCCGCACACGCTGGATGCCCCGCAAGCCCGACGAACGGCGCTGTATTCGGTGCTGGGCCAAGTGCCTGAAGGCAAGGTCGTCAGCTATGGTCAACTTGCCGAGCTGGCCGGCCTTGGCCATGCAGCGCGCTGGGTCGGGCGAACCCTTGGCCAGCTTCCGGCCGATACCCGTTTGCCCTGGCATCGCGTGTTGGGCGCAGGTGGGCGTCTGAGCCTGGCGCTGGGTACGCCATCGGGCGACGAACAACGGGCACGGTTACGTGCGGAGGGGGTTAATGTAACCAATAATCGTGTGGATATGACGCGCCATGGCTGGCGCCCGATGGAGCACAGCGGTTAGAGTGCGCGTTTTGTTTTCGCAAACTTGAGGCAGATGTTGGCCCATGCCCCGTAAAACCTGGCGCGCTGCGCTTGCTGCCTATGCCAGCCCGTCAACCCTGGTGCTTTTGCTGCTCGGCTTTGCCGCCGGCCTGCCCTACATGCTGGTGTTCTCGACCCTTTCGGTGTGGCTGCGCGAAGCTGGCGTGGCGCGCGAAACGATTGGCTACGCGAGCCTGATCGGCCTGGCGTATGCCTTCAAGTGGGTATGGTCACCGCTGCTCGACCAATGGCGCCTGCCACTGCTGGGCGGGCTTGGGCGCAGGCGCTCATGGCTGTTGTTGTCACAAGCGCTGGTGGTGATCGGCCTGGTCGGCATGAGCCTGTGCGACCCGCAGCAACACCTGTCGTGGCTGATTGCCCTGGCGGTGCTGGTGGCGTTCGCCTCGGCCACCCAGGACATCGCCGTCGACGCCTATCGTCTGGAAATCGCCGACGACCAGCGCCAGGCAGCCCTTGCCGCCAGCTACATGGCCGGTTACCGGATCGCCGCCCTGCTGGCCACCGCCGGTGCGCTGTTCTTTGCCGAATGGTTCGGCTCCACCGGCTTCAGCTACCTGCACAAGGCCTGGGCCGGCACCTACGTGCTGTTCGGCGTAATGATGCTGCCTGCGCTGTTCACCACCCTGGTGATGCGCGAGCCCCCTGTGCCACTGCGCACCCAGTTGTCGGCGGCGCGCTACGGCCTGGTTCACCAGTTGGCTTCGGTGTTCGTGCTGATCATTCTGCTGGTGTCGGTACCGGCAAGCTTCACCCAGCTGTTCAACACCGGTTGGGCCAGTGTCATCTTCGGCGATGCAACGCCCCTCGACCTGCTGCTGGAAGACCGTGCCTTCCTGCGCCTGATTCTCTACGCACTGCTGACCTGGGCGTGCCTGTCGAGCATGGGCCGCCGCGGCCTGGCACCGGTGCTGACGCCAGTGAACGACTTCATCACCCGCTACCGCTGGCAGGCGCTGCTGTTGCTCGGGCTGATCGCCACCTATCGCATGTCGGATACCGTGATGGGCGTGATGGCCAACGTGTTCTATATCGACATGGGCTTCACCAAGGACCAGATCGCCAGCGTCAGCAAGGTCTTCGGCCTGATCATGACCCTGGTCGGCGCGGGCGCGGGTGGCTTGCTGATCGTGCGGTTCGGCATCTTGCCGATCCTGTTCATCGGTGGCGCAGCTTCGGCAGCAACCAACATCCTGTTCCTGATGCTGGCCGACATGGGGCCGAACCTGGAGATGCTGGTGGTGACCATTTCGCTGGACAACTTCAGTTCAGGCCTGGCCACCTCGGCGTTCGTCGCCTACCTGTCGAGCCTGACCAACCTCAAGTTCTCGGCCACGCAATATGCCCTGCTCAGCTCGATCATGCTGTTGCTGCCGCGTTTGATCGGCGGCTATTCGGGGGTGATGGTGGAGAAGTTCGGGTATCACGACTTCTTCCTGATTACCGCACTGCTGGGCGTGCCGACGCTGATCCTGATCGCCTTGCAATGGCGGCAGGAAGTGGGCCGTGGCAAGCAGGCACCGGTTGAAAACTCAGCGGCCGAGCGGCCCTGAGCGATTCCTGCAGGCTGTACCGGCCTCTTCGCGGGGCAAGCCCGCTCCCACAGGTCCATCACCAATCTTGAAACAGGTGGTGGACCTGCGGGAGAGTCTTGAAACAGGTGGTGGACCTGTGGGAGAGATTTCCGCTGGCTGCACCGGCCTCTTCGCGGGGCAAGCCCGCTCCCACAGGTCCATCACCTGTTTCAAGGTCGGCGATGGACCTGTGGGAGCGGGCTTGCCCCGCGAAGAGGCCAGAGCAGGCGCTGAAGATTACTGCGCGACAGCCCCTTCGTCAGGACGGCCACCTACCACAAACCACAACGGCCAGAGCGCCAACGCCCCCGCCACCCCTGCGGCCAAGGCAAAGTGCAGCAGGCTCGCCCCCGCCCCGATCATCGCCATCACCGCGCCGCCGAGCCCCAGCAAGGCAATGGTGATCATCCCCAGCATCGCCGAAACCAAGCCCTTGCTCTGATCGCTGGAGAACAGCGTCATGCGGTACAGCACTGCGTTGGCGACACCCAGGCCAAGCGCATACAGCGACATCCCCGCCACCACGCTGGTCACCGTTGGCCAGTACCAGGTCGCCAGCACCATCAGGCACAGGCCGGCCAGGTAAGGCCACAGGGCACCGCGCACCAGGGCTGGCAATGGGTAGCGGTCGGCGATGCGGTTGATGATCAGGTTGCCAAGGATCAGCCCGCCAAACACGGGCAACTGCCACAACGCGTATTCCAGGGTGCTCAACCCCTCGTCGTGGATGAGCAGCACAGGCGACAGGCCGATCCAGCCGATCAGCGGCAGGCCCACCAGGCCCAATGCAGCGCTGCCGGCGACAAAGCGCCGGTTCGCCAGCAACTGGCCATAACCAGCAAGCAACGGCAGCAGGTGAATCGGCGTAAACGGCAAGCGCGAGCCGTCGCGACGCTCCACCCCCAGGGTCTCGGGCATCAGGCGGTACAATAGGCCCCACACCAGCACGGCACCCACGGCAAACGCCACGAACAGCCAGCGCCAGTCCAGCCATTGCAACATCAGTGTGCCCACCAATGGACCCAGCAGTGGCGACAGCAAGGCGATGTTGGCCAACAGGGCCATCATGCGTACCGCATCGGCTTCGCTGAACGCTTCGTTCAGGGCGGGGTAGCTGACCGTCACCACGAAGCCCAGGCCGATGCCCTGCAGCAGGCGCAGCAGGTTGAACAGGCCGATGTCCTGCACCCAATAAGTGGCCAGGCAGGCCGCACCGAAAAAGGCGCAGCCGACCAGCAGCAACGGGCGGCGGCCATAGCGGTCGGCGAGCGGGCCGATCAGCCACTGCAGCACCACGCCACCCAGCAGGTACAGGTTGAGGGCGTGGGGGATGTACTCCGGGCTGGCGTTCAGGTGGTCGACCACCACCGGCATGGCCGGCATGACCGCGTCGCTGGCCAGGTAGGTCAGCAGCTCGAACAGGGCCAGGGTCAGGCCGAACAGCAGGGCTCTGAGGGGGGTGATGTACAGCAGTGGTTTCATGATGGCGTTCAGCTAGAGGCAGGTGCGGTCAGGGTATATGCCAGAAATGGCGGAATTTGGCTGTGAACAAGTGTAATGGGCAAAAAAAAGGGCCGCGAAAGCGGCCCCGGATTCCTGGCAGCAATTACTGCGCTGCGGTTTCCTGCACCACGCGAATCACCCGCTGCGGGAACGGAATGTCGATACCCTCGGCCTTCAGGCGGTCACGCGCCTGTTCATTGAGCATGAACATCACGTCCCAGTAATCGCTGGTCTTGGTCCACAGGCGCAGCGACACGGTGATCGAGCTGTCCCCCAGGGTTGCCACCACGGCCTGCGGCGCCGGGTCGGGCAGCACACGCGGGTCCTGCGCCAGCTCCAGCAGTACGTTGCGCGCCTTCTGCAGGTCGGCCTCGTAATCCACACCCACGTCGAACACCACCTTACGGGTCGGCTGGCGGTTGGTGTTGGTGATGATGCCGTTGGACAGGCTGCCGTTGGGCATGATCACTGTCTTGTTGTCACCGGTACGCAACACGGTGTGGAAGATCTGGATGCTGTCGACGGTACCGCTGACGCCCTGCGCCTCGATCCAGTCGCCAATGCGGAACGGGCGGAACATCAGGATCAGCACACCACCCGCGAAGTTGGCCAGGCTGCCCTGCAGGGCCAGGCCGATGGCCAGGCCGGCGGCACCGATGGCGGCGACGAACGAGGTGGTCTCAATGCCAATCATGGAGGCCACGCTGACCAGCAGCAGTACCTTCAAGACGATGTTGGCCAGGGTGCTGATGAAGCCTTGCAGAGCCAGGTCGGCGTTACGCAGGCCCACCAGTTTGCCCAGGCGGGCGCTGACCTTGTTGACGATCCACCAGCCGACCGCCAGGGTCAGCAGTGCCAGCAGCACGCGGCTGCCGTATTCCATGATCAAGGGGATCCAGGTCTGCGATTGGCGGACCAGCTGATCGACTTCAGCGTTCAAATCCATGTTCATCTCCTGATGCCGAACGGCATGTACGCGGTAAAACTGGCCGCAGGTATTTCAGCGGCCATGGACCCGATGGACATCATTGCGCCACAGGGGTTCCTGGCAACGCCCGCATCAATCGCGGAAGTTGTTGAACTGCAACGGCATGTCGAATTCCTTGGCGCGCAAGGCCGCGATGGCCTCTTGCAGGTCGTCACGCTTCTTGCCGGTGACGCGTACCTGCTCACCCTGGATGGCGGCCTGAACCTTGAGCTTGGCATCCTTGATGTGGGCGACGATCTTCTTCGCCAGCTCCTTGTCGATGCCTTCGCGGAACTTGGCTTCCTGCTTCATTTCCTTGCCGGAAGGGTACGCGTCCTTGGTTTCCAGGCATTTGACGTCGATCTTGCGCTTGACCAGCGCCAGGCGCAGGATCTCGATCATCGCCTCGAGCTGGAACTCGGCCTCGGCGGTCAGCATCACGGTCTGCTCCTTGTCCTTGAACTCGAAGCTGCCCTTGCCTTTGAGGTCGTAACGGCGGTCGAGCTCCTTGATGGCGTTTTCGACGGCGTTCTGCACTTCGTGCTTGTCCAGTTCCGATACCACGTCGAACGAAGGCATGGTTGTTCTCCATAAAATAAAAGCGCGCTCAGTCTGAAGATGGAGCGCGTCGGGGTTAGAAGGTTAAAATGCGGACTCATTATAACGGGTTGCGAAACGCAGATGAGCAGCACCTGGCATATTCTCGGCGCCGGTAGCCTCGGCAGCCTCTGGGCTTGCCGCCTGGCGCGGGCGGGCAAGGCAGTGCGCCTGATCCTGCGCGATGGGCAGCGTTTGCAGGCCTATCAGCAGGTCGGTGGCCTGACGCTGGTGGAACAGGACCAGCCGACGCATTACGCGATCCCTGCCGAAACTGCCGAGTCCAGCGGGCCCGTGCACCGCCTGCTGGTGGCGTGCAAAGCCTATGACGCGGCGCCGGCAATCGACCGCCTTGCCGCGCGCTTGGCCGATGGCGCCGAAATCGTGCTGCTGCAGAACGGTCTTGGCAGCCAGGATGAGGTCGCAGACCAGGTCCCGCATGCCCGCTGCATCTTCGCCTCGAGCACAGAGGGTGCGTTCCGCGAGGACGACTGGCGGGTACGCTTTGCCGGCCACGGCTTCAACTGGCTGGGCGATCCCGCCAACCCAGGCATACCTGAATGGTTCGACGACCTGCACGAGGCCGGTATTCCGGCTGAATGGACCGTGGACATCCTCACCCGCCTGTGGCGCAAACTGGCGCTTAATTGCGCCATCAACCCGCTGACCGTGCTGCACGACTGCCACAACGGCGGCTTGCTGGCCCACCTGAGCGAGGTCGACGGTTTGAGCAATGAACTGGCCCAGTTGCTGCAACGCTGCGGCCAACCGGAGGCTGCGCAAAACCTCGACGAAGAAGTGCAACGGGTGATCCTCGCCACTTCAGCCAACTACTCTTCCATGTACCAGGACGTACGCGCTGGCCGACGTACCGAGGTGCACTACCTGCTCGGTCATGCCTGCCGCGCCGCAGCCCGCCACGGCATGGTGCTGCCGCAGCTGGAACGCCTGCACCGACGCCTGGTCGATAACCTGCGTGCGCGTGGTTTGCCCTGCGCCTGACGCGCCCTCTTAACCGGATACGGATATTGCCTAGCCCATGACCTTGCGCCAACGCCTGGAAAACCTCCCGGTCGGGCAGAAACTGCTGGCGGCCTTGCTGGTGCTGCTGGTGACCATCCTGCTGGTGGCCAACCTCACGTTCATCAGCGCCGCCTACTGGATCACCCAGGAGAGCATGGCGCCGCAGGCGTTGCAGACCATCGGCCGGCTGGTCGCCAACCCGCAACTGGCAGCCCGCGCCGGTGACAACCAGGACACCGCCACGGCGCTGCTCAAGGAACTGGACAGCTACACCCCCCTGCGCGCCGCGGCGGTCTACGGTGGCGATGGCCGCCTGCTGGCCCAGTTGCAGCATGGCGAACCGCTGGCCCTGCCCAAACGTTATCGCAACATCGACGGCTGGCGCCTGATGGAGTTTCGCAGCACCCAGCTGATCCGCATCCCCCGCGATGCCAGCCCGCCAGCCCACCTGCTGCTGGTGGCCAGCAGCGAACTGCCTACAGCCTTCTACACCGGCACGCTCAGTGCGAGCCTGGCGATCCTGGTGTTCAGCATTCTGCTTTGGCTGGTGATCGCCCGGCAGATCAAGCGCCTGATCACTCAGCCGATCAACCAGCTCGAAGAGCTCAGCCGCCAGGTCACCCGCGAAGAAAGCTATGCCATGCGCGCCAAACGCGGCAACGACGACGAAATCGGCAGCCTGGCCGACGCCTTCAACACCATGCTCTCGCGCATCGAGGCGCGCGAGCAGCAGCTCAAGCGCACCCGCGACGAATTCCAGGACGCCTACGACCAGGCCCAGGGCCTGGCCGAGGAAACCCGTCATACCAACCGCAAACTGGAGCTGGAAGTCCAGGTGCGCAGCAAGATCGAGAAAAAGCTCACCGGCTTTCAGAACTACCTCAACAGCATCATCGACTCCATGCCTTCGGCGCTGATCGCCCTCGACGAGCAGCTCTACGTAACCCAGTGGAACCACGAAGCCACGGTGCTCTCCGGCACGCCGCTGGACGAGGCGCTCAACCAGCCGATCTTCATCGCCTTCGAACCGCTCAAGCCGTTTTTGCCACAGCTCAAGGAGACCGTGGAGAAACACCGCGTAGCGAAGATCGAACGGGTTACCTGGCCCAAGGACGATGACCTGCGCCATTATGCGCTGACCTTCTACCCGCTGATGGGCGGTGGCGGCCGTGGTGTGGTCATCCGCATCGACGACATTACCCAGCGTCTGTCGCTGGAAGAAATGATGGTGCAGTCGGAAAAAATGCTCTCGGTCGGCGGCCTCGCCGCCGGCATGGCGCACGAGATCAACAACCCGCTGGGGGCGATCCTGCACAACGTGCAGAACATCCGCCGGCGCCTCTCGCCGGAACTGCCGCGCAACCAGGAACAGGCAAGCGAACTGGGCATCGACCTGCCCATGGTCAACCGCTACCTGGAAAGCCGCGAGGTGCCGCAGCTGCTGAACGGTATTCAGCAGGCTGGCGCCCGGGCGGCCAAAATCGTCACCCACATGCTCAGCTTCAGCCGCCGCAGCAATCGCCAACTGGCGCCCTGCGACTTGCCAGCGCTGATCGACCAGGCAGTGGAGATCGCCGGCAACGACTTCGACCTGGCCATCGGCTTCGACTTCAAGGGCCAGGCGATCGTCCGCCAGTTCGACCCCAACCTCGGCCCGGTGCCATGCACCGCCAACGAACTGGAGCAAGTGCTGCTGAACCTGCTTAAAAATGCCGCCCAGGCCATCCACCAGCGGCCACAAACCAACGAACCCGGGCGCATCACCCTGCGCACCCGGCTCAGCCCGCCCTGGGCGGAAATCCAGGTCGAGGACAATGGCGTGGGCATGCCCGAGGCCGTGCGCAAGCGCACCTTCGAGCCGTTCTTCACCACCAAGGAGATCGGCCAGGGTACAGGCCTTGGGCTGTCGGTTTCGTACTTCATCATCACCAACAACCACAAGGGGCAGATGGAAGTGCAGTCCACGCCCGGCCAGGGCACCTGCTTCACCCTGCGCCTGCCCCTGGGCCTGCCGGCAGCGGCGGCGCCGACCAAAACGGAGGCATGACATGGGCTATCGCCTGTCGAAAATCTACACCCGCACCGGCGATCAAGGCGAAACCGGCCTGGGCGATGGGCGCCGGGTACCCAAGGACCATCCGCGGATCGAAGCGATAGGCGAGGTGGACAGCCTCAACAGCCAGCTTGGGCTGCTGCTGGCCGGCGTGGCCGAGCACGGGCTGGATGAGGTCAGCGAGGTTCTGGCGCCCTGCCAGCACCGTTTGTTCGACCTGGGCGGCGAATTGGCGATGCCCAGTTACCAAGCGTTGAACCAGGCCGAAGTGGAGCGGCTGGAGGCCGCCATCGATGTGTGGAACGAAGAGCTGGGGCCGCTGAAAAACTTCATTCTGCCCAGCGGTTCGGCGCTGATCGCCCAAGCCCATGTGTGCCGGAGCATGGCGCGCAGTGCGGAGCGGCGGTGTCAGCAGTTGAATGCTGTGGAACCGCTGGCAGGCGTAGGGTTGGCGTACATCAACCGCCTTTCGGATCTGCTGTTTGTCGCGGCGCGGATCATCGGGCGGCGGCAGGGGGTTGCCGAGGTGTTATGGCAGGCGGCGGATAAGCCAGCAAGCTGACACCGCGAGGTGCGGCTTTGCCTCCCACAGAGTCACCAATGCCCGTGCGGCCGGCGCAGTCCCTGTGGGAGCCGGCTTGCCGGCGAAAGGGCCGCGAAGCGGCCCCTCTACCCGCCCACTCAAGCCTCAGGCCAGAACGCCCGAATCCCGGCAACACCTTGCGCGCCAGCTTCCCACGCCCGCTCACGCTCACCCGGCCCTACCCCACCGAGCAAGAACACCGGGTGGCTGAACCCTGCAATCAACCGCTGCGCCTCATCCCAGCCCAGCGGCACTGCCTCAGGGTGCGTCTGGGTCGCCTGCACCGGCGACAGGGTGACGAAATCAACGCCCATCTGCTCCGCCAGCGCCAGCTCCTCGGCCGTGTGGCAGGACGCAGCCAGCCACCGCTCCTTGGGGAATGGCCGGCCCTTGGCGGCGTATTTGCGCAACTGCGCTGCAGTCAGGTGCCAACCGGCGGACGGGAAGTCGCCCAGCCACTCCAGCGGCCCTTTGAGCATCAGCTGCGCCTTGCCGCCACACAGCCCGACTGCATCCACCGCCACGTCTCGGTACTTGGGGTCATACATGTCCGGCGCGCGCAGTTGGATCAAGCGGGTACCATTGGCCACTGCCCTCTGAATGCCCTTGAGCATCTGGGGCACTTCCAGGCCGTCGGGGGTAATCAGGTACTGGTCCGGCAGGCGCGCGGCGGCCACGATCGGCTCGTTGGCCTCGGGGAAGTCGTAATCCGCAAGCTCCCGTGGCGTGACCCAGGCCAGCGGCTGGCCCTCAGCACCATGGGGTTCACCCGTAAACGCCTGAACCTCGCGGACATCCAGCAATACCTGCTTGTCAGGGTAATCGTGGCTGACCTTGATCAGCGCCCGCGAACGGGTCACTTCGATACCAAGCTCTTCGCGAAGCTCGCGGGTCAGCGCCATTTCGACGCTTTCGCCCTCCTCCACCTTGCCGCCGGGAAACTCCCACAGGCCGCCCTGGTGCTGGCTATCGGCGCGCCGGGCAATGAGAATGCGGCCATCGTTACCGCGAATGACCGCTGCTGCTACATGAATCCGTTTCACCCTTCACGCTCCGCCAGGCCAGCTTGTTGCCAGGCCTTGAAGGCTGGCCACTGGTAAATAGTCTCGATGTAAGCGGCCGCCTGCGCGGGCACTTCTACGCGGTAGCTGCGCAAGCGCACGGCCACCGGGGCGAAGAAGGCATCGGCCAGGGTCGCTTTGCCGAACAGGAACGGCCCGCTGTCCTTGGACACCAGACGGCATTCGGACCACAGCGCGACGATCCGGTCGATGTCCACCTGCACGTCCAGCGGAACGTTATCCAGCCCCTCATCCCGCGACAGGTCGAACGGCATGGCCCCACGCAGGGCGAAGAAGCCGCTGTGCATCTGTGCGCAGGCCGAGCGGGCCTGGGCACGTGCGGCCACGTCGGCAGGCCACAGCTGGGCCTCGGGGTGGCGTTCGTTGAGGTATTCGGCGATGGCCAGGGAGTCGGCGATCACGCCGTGCTCGGTCTTGAGCAGCGGCACCTTGCCGGTGGAGGAGAATGCCAGGATGCGCCGACGGGTGTCGGGCTGGTTGAGTTTGATCAGGGTTTCTTCGTAGGGCACACCCGCCAGTTCTAGGGCCAGGGCGGCGCGTAGGGACCACGAAGAATACAGCTTGTCGCCGATGATCAGGTGATAGCTCATGGGTCGGCTCCATTGTTTGGAATTCTGGGGCTGCTGTGCAGCCCTTTCGCGACACAAGGCCGCTCCTGCAGAAAAGCGCAGACCGATGCAGGAGCGGCCTTGTGAAGCGTGGGCCGCGAAGCGGCCCCTGCTGCATCAGGTACGGTATTCGGCGTTGATCTTCACGTACTCGTGGGACAGGTCGGTGGTCCAGATGGTTTCGCTGCACTGGCCACGGCCAAGCTCGATACGGATGGTGATTTCTTCCTGGGCCATCACTGCCGAACCCTGCGCCTCGGTGTAGCTCGGGCTGCGGCCGCCTTGGCTGGCGATGCAGACGTTGTCGAGGTACACGTCGATCAGGCTGACATCCAGTTCCGGCACGCCTGCACGGCCCACAGCGGCCAGGATACGGCCCCAGTTCGGGTCGGAGGCGAACAGCGCGGTCTTGATCAGCGGCGAATGGGCAACGGCGTAACCGACGTCCAGGCACTCTTGATGGTTACCACCACCGTTGACCTGCACGGTAACGAACTTGG
This sequence comes from Pseudomonas sp. NPDC012596, assembly GCF_042902325.1. NCBI lineage: Bacteria > Pseudomonadati > Pseudomonadota > Gammaproteobacteria > Pseudomonadales > Pseudomonadaceae > Pseudomonas > Pseudomonas sp. NPDC012596. The sequence continues at coordinate 193,765 of NZ_JBIBEB010000005.1, forward strand.
TGGCGCCTTCGCCGTCACGGACGATGGCCTGGGCCACTTCCATGCACACTTCGAACACAGCCTTTTTCAGCGCTTCGAACAGCGCTCCGCTGGCTTCGGTGACTTCCGGCAGGTTGGCCTTGCCGGTGGCGATCAGCATGCAGCAGTCGTTGGTCGAGGTGTCGCCATCGATGGTGATGCGGTTGAACGACTTGTTGGCACCGTCGAGCATCAGGTCCTTGAGCACCTTGGGTGCGACCTTGGCGTCGGTGGCGATGTAGCCGAGCATGGTGGCCATGTTCGGGCGGATCATGCCGGCGCCTTTGCTGATACCGGTCACGGTGACGGTCACGCCCTCGTGCTGGAACTGGCGGCTGGCCCCCTTGGGCAAGGTGTCGGTGGTCATGATGCCGGTGGCGGCTTCGGCCCAGTTGTTTTCCGACAGGTTATCCAGTGCGGCCTGCAGGGCGCCTTCGATCTTTTCGACCGGCAGCGGCTCGCCGATTACACCGGTAGAGAACGGCAATACCGCTTCGGCAGGTACGCCGGTCAGCTCTGCCAGCTTGGCGCAGGTACGCTCGGCGGCCGCGAGGCCCGGTGCGCCGGTACCGGCGTTGGCATTGCCGGTGTTGGTCAGCAGGTAGCGCACGGTGCCCTGAACGCGCTGCTTGGAGAGGATCACCGGCGCTGCACAGAAGGCGTTGAGGGTGAACACGCCAGCCACGCTGGAACCTTCGGCGCAGCGCATGACCACTACATCCTTGCGCCCTGGGCGCTTGATGCCGGCAGACGCGATGCCGAGTTCAAAACCCGGAACCGGGTGCAGGGTGGGCAAAGGACCAAGACCAACAGCCATTAGAGCGCTCCTAGAAAAACGGTGAAATGATGATGGAAGAGCGGGGCCGCTTCGCGCCCCATTCGCGGCACAAGGCCGCTCCCACAAGAACGCACGCGGTCCCTGTGGGAGCGGCCTTGTGCCGCGAATGGGGCGCACAGCGGCCCCGGTTTTGTCACGTAACTGCGAGAGGTTCAGATCACTCGATCTGCCCATGGCAATGCTTGAATTTCTTGCCCGAACCACACCAGCACGGCTCGTTGCGGCCCAGCTTCTGGTCGTTGCGCACCGGGGCAGCTGCCACGGCCACTTCAGCACCTTCTTCGCTCAGCTGCTCGCTCTCCAGGCCTGGCGCCGGGGCATGCTCGAACTGCATGCGGCTGGCCAGTTCTTCGGCTTCGCGGCGCAGGCGGGCTTCTTCTTCGATCGGGTCTTCGCGGCGCACTTGAACGTGCGACAGCACGCGGATGGTGTCGCGCTTGATCGACTCGAGCAGCTCCTGGAACAGGCTGAAGGATTCGCGCTTGTACTCCTGCTTCGGGTTCTTCTGCGCATAGCCACGCAGGTGAATACCATGGCGCAGGTGGTCCATGGTCGACAGGTGGTCTTTCCACAGGTCGTCCAGTACGCGCAGCAAAATCTGCTTCTCGAAGGTGCGCAGGGCGTCGATGCCGGCCTGGTCTTCCTTCTCGGTGTAGGCGGTGGTGATTTCTTTCAGCAGCTTCTCGCGCAGTGTCTCTTCGTAGAGGTGATCATCCTCGTCGAGCCACTGCTGGATCGGCAGCTTCATGGCAAAGTCGCTGGCCAGCGCAGCTTCCAGGCCGGCCACGTCCCACTGCTCGGGCAGCGACTGCGGCGGAATGTGCTGGCTGATGGTGGCGTCGAGCACTTCCTTGCGGAACTCTTCGATGGTGTCGCCGATGTTCTCCGCCGCCAGCAGGCTGTTGCGCATGTGGTAGATCACCTTGCGCTGCTCGTTGGCCACGTCATCGTATTCAAGCAGCTGCTTGCGAATGTCGAAGTTGCGGCCTTCGACCTTGCGCTGCGCCTTTTCGATGGCATTGGTGACCATGCGGTGCTCGATGGCCTCGCCAGACTGCATGCCCAGCGCCTTCATGAAGTTCTTCACCCGGTCGGAGGCGAAGATGCGCATCAGGCTGTCTTCCAGCGACAGGTAGAAGCGGCTGGAGCCTGGGTCGCCCTGACGGCCGGAACGGCCACGCAGCTGGTTGTCGATACGGCGCGATTCGTGGCGTTCGGAGGCGATTACGTGCAGGCCACCCGACTCGATCACCTGCTGGTGACGCTTCTGCCAGTCAGCCTTGATCTGCGCGATCTGCTCGGCGCTCGGGTTGTCCAGGGCAGCCACTTCGGCTTCCCAATTGCCGCCCAGGAGGATGTCGGTACCACGGCCGGCCATGTTGGTGGCGATGGTCAGCGCACCCGGGGCGCCGGCCTGGGCAATGATCTCGGCTTCTTTCTCGTGGTACTTGGCGTTCAGTACCTTGTGCTCGATACCCTCTTTCTGCAGCAGGGCCGACATGTGCTCGGAGGTTTCGATGGTCGCGGTACCCACCAGTACCGGGCGGCCGAGAACCATGCTTTCTTTGATGTCGGCAATGATCGCGGCGTATTTCTCATCGGCGGTCAGGTACACCAGGTCGTTGAAGTCCTTACGCGCCAGCGGCTTGTTCGGCGGGATGACCATCACGTTGAGGCCGTAGATCGACTGGAACTCGAACGCTTCGGTGTCGGCGGTACCGGTCATGCCGGACAGCTTGGTGTACAGACGGAAGTAGTTCTGGAAGGTGGTCGACGCCAGGGTCTGGCTCTCGGCCTGGATGTTCAGGTTCTCTTTCGCCTCAATGGCCTGGTGCAGGCCTTCGGACAAGCGGCGGCCCGGCATGGTACGGCCGGTGTGTTCGTCGATCAGCAGAACCTGGCCGTCCTGGACGATGTACTCGACGTTGCGGTTGAACAGCTTGTGCGCGCGCAAGCCAGCATATACGTGGGTCAGCAGGCCCAGGTTGTGCGCCGAGTAGAGGCTCTCGCCCTCGGCCAGCAGCCCGGCCTGGGTGAGCATCTCTTCGATGAACTGGTGACCGGCTTCGTTGAGTTCGACCTGGCGGCTCTTCTCGTCGATGGTGAAGTGGCCTTCCTGGGTGACCTGGCCTTCGACTTCTTCGATGTGCTGGGTCAGGCGCGGGATCAGGCGGTTGATCTCGATGTACAGCTTGGAGCTGTCCTCGGCCTGGCCGGAGATGATCAGCGGGGTACGCGCTTCGTCGATGAGGATCGAGTCGACTTCGTCGATGACCGAGAAGTTGAGTTCACGCTGGAACTTCTCTTCCTGGCTGAACGCCATATTGTCGCGCAGGTAGTCGAAACCGAATTCGTTGTTGGTGCCGTAGGTGATATCGGACGCATAGGCCGCGCGCTTTTCTTCCGGCGGCTGGAACGCCGAGACGATACCCACGGACAGGCCGAGGAATTCGTACAGCGGGCGCATCCAGTTGGCGTCACGGCGGGCCAGGTAATCGTTGACGGTGACCACGTGCACGCCTTTGCCGGACAAGGCATTGAGGTAGACGGCCAGGGTACCGACCAAGGTCTTGCCTTCACCGGTGCGCATTTCTGCGATCATACCCTCGTGCAGGGTCATGCCGCCGATCAGCTGCACGTCGAAGTGGCGCATGCCCATGACGCGCTTGCCGGCCTCACGGGCCACGGCGAAGGCTTCCGGCAGCAGTTGGTCCAGTGTCTCGCCTTTGGCCAGGCGCTCCTTGAACTCTGCGGTCTTGGCGCGCAGTTGCTCATCGGAGAGGGCGACCATTTTCTCTTCGAAGGCATTGACGATACTCACCGTCTTGAGCATGCGTTTGACTTCACGCTCATTCTTGCTTCCAAAAAGTTTCTTTAACAAAGGCGCAAACATATCGGCAGGATCTTCCACACGTAGGGATGGAGGGCGGCCCCATGAGTCGCCCGTGCAGCCCTGAGGCCGCATGCGAACGAGCATTCTACCCGGAAACGATGGTGAGGAAAGTGGTGGATTTCCACGATGCTGGCACAGCGCTCAGGCGGGGGCTTTTCTAAGATAGGGGCATTTTCCCTGAGTTCAACCCGATGCATGATGAAACGTATCGAGAATGGCTCGTATCCTTCAGCGTCTGTACTGGCCCTGTCGCCGGCAAGCCGGCTCCCACAGGAATAGCCGCAGGCCTCAGGCCCTGCTTTGCGGCGATAAGGCCGGCACAGGCGACAGAGATGTTAGACTGCCGATCTTGTAACTTCATACGTACCCCATGGCCTACAAACCCTCCCCCGCCCAGCCGCCCTCCGCGCTGTTGCGCCAGGTGCGCCCGCTGCGCCTGCTGCTGAACCAGGCCGAGCGCCTGGAGCATCTGCAACGCCTGCTGGAGAGCCAGCTGCAACCTGCTGCGCGCGAGCACTGCCATGTGGCGTCGTGGCGGGATGGCGTATTGTTGCTGGTGGTTACCGACGGTCATTGGGCCACCCGCTTGCGCTATCAGCAAAAGCGCCTCATGCGGGAGTTGCAGGCCATGGAGGCATTTGGAAACTTGCGGCGCATCCTCTACAAGGTGCAACCTCCGCTGGTCCCCGTGAAACGCGGCCGGCACAGCGCCGAACTCTCCCCCAATGCTGCTGAAAGCATTCGTGATTCCGCCGAGGGCATCACCGACCCCAAACTGCGCGCCGCCTTGGAGCGACTTGCCAAACATGCAACTATCAAAATAAAAGATTGATTATAAGCTGGGTGATTCGCAAACCAGACCTGTCATTTTTACCAGTTGCCGTTCCACCAAGGCGATGACTTACTGCACTCTCCTTCACTCGAGTGCAGCAAGATGCCTATCCCGACCAACTTCCCAACCAACTACAGCGAACACACATCTTTTTCCAACGACAACTGGAATGGCTGGGCAATCATCGAGCCCAGGCACTCAATGAAATTTATCCACGAAGCGCAGAATACTTACGTCGGGGTCAATATTTCGCCACCTCCGCTGCCACTCCCCGACCACTACAAAGGAACGCTGCTGATCCATAAGCAAATAACCGACTTTATTGCAGGCGAATGCTACACCATTTCCCTGCGCGCAAAACGTTTGTCTAACACCGTCAAACGCCCACAACTCTCGTGGTACATCGACAGCACCTTCAAATCTAGCTTGAATTTTGAACAAAAAAAGAATGAGTGGCAACATTTCGTCATTCCATTCAAAGCCACACAATCCACCCACGTTCTGACACTGGGTAGCGACCATGGGGTCGAATTCGCCCTGGATGATATTCGCATATACCCTCACGTTCTCAGGATCGACTTTGAGGATGAAACTGCAGTGACCCTACGCCCGGGTGAGGAACACCCGCTCAGGCATTTCACCCTGCGCAATGTCAGCAGTAAAAACGGTGCGATTACCGGCATTCGAAGGGTCGACATAACAAAGCCCGGCAAGGCCCAGGGCATGGCGCTGATCCTGGCCCAAAGTCAAAGTTCGGACGATCAAATAGTCCAACTCGACTTAAACGGCGAATATCATAGTATCGAATTCGCCTGGACCCAACTTGATTTCCCGGCAACCGTCAGCTTCTTCACCTCAAACGGAAAGCCAATTAAAGAATTAACCTACGGCGGCCCAGGAAAAGACAAAGATTTCGAAGTGAAATTCACCTCCCCAGAACCCACGCCAATCGCTAGAGTGCAGTTCAACATCAAGGATAACACCTATATCGATTTCATCACCCTAAAAACACTAAACTGCTGAGCAACCACTCCCGAAACCACTCATAGAGACTAGCCTTACTAGGCCTCCGAATGCTAAGTCGGGATAATTACTCCCGACATCAACCCACTAGATTCAGGCATAAAAAAGGCCACCCGAGGGTGGCCTTAATCACTAGAGAGAGTGTTCGAACTTACACGGCCGCAACAGGGCGCATATAAGAGATCGGTGCCGTACTGGCATCTTCGAAGGTGACCACTTCCCAGGCATCGGTTTCGGCAATGAGCTTACGCAGCAGCTGGTTGTTCAGCGCGTGCCCGGACTTGTAGCCCTTGAACTCGCCGATCAGGCTGTTGCCCAGCAGATACAGGTCGCCGATGGCGTCGAGGATCTTGTGCTTGACGAATTCGTCTTCGGAACGAAGGCCGTCTTCGTTGAGTACGCCGGTCTCATCGACAACAATGGCGTTCTCGACACTGCCGCCCAGCGCAAGGTTGTGCTTGCGCAGGTACTCGATGTCACGCATGAAACCGAAGGTGCGGGCGCGGCTGACTTCCTTCACGAACGAGGTGCTGGAGAAGTCGACGACTGCGCTCTGGGTCTGGCCCTTGAGGACCGGGTGATCGAAGTCGATCTCGAAGCTCACCTTGAAACCTTCGAAAGGCAGGAAAGTGGCGCGCTTGTCGCCCTCTTCCACTGTTACTTCACGCAGGATGCGGATGAACTTCTTGGCTGCGTCCTGTTCTTCCAGGCCAGCAGACTGAATCAGGAATACGAAGGGACCGGCGCTGCCATCCATGATCGGAACTTCCGAGGCGGAGAGCTCGACGTAGGCGTTATCGATGCCCAGGCCCGCCATGGCGGAGAGCAGGTGCTCGACGGTATCGACCTTGACGTCACCGTTGACCAGCGTGGTGGACATGGTGGTCTCACCGACGTTGGCCGCACGAGCCGGGATCTCGACCACAGGGTCGAGGTCGGCGCGACGGAAGACGATGCCGGTGTCGACAGGCGCAGGCTTGAGGGTCAGGTAGACCTTCTCCCCGGAGTGCAGGCCGACGCCTGTGGCACGGATGGTATTCTTCAGGGTGCGTTGTCTAATCATGGCATTGGCCGCTTCATCGCAAATTGCGAACAGGTATCAACAAAGGCTGGGGATAATAACAGACCCGGCCTTTGCTGAACACCAACCACCCTTATACCCCTGATAAATTCCATTAATCAGCCTGACGGCGCAGGAAGGCTGGGATATCCAGGTAATCCAGGTCATCCTGTGGGTTGAGTTTAGCTGCCGCAGCGGCACCTGCATGGGCCTGGTTGCGCATGACGGTCGGGCGCTCCAGGTCACGGTAGTTGACCGCAGGCTGCTCCTGGCGTACCGGGGCCGGGTTGGAGGCCTCGTATGCCTGCTGAGCGGTCTGCAGGGTGTTGTCGACCACCTTGACCGGCTTCTCGATGCGCGCGCCCAGGCCAGTGGCAACCACGGTCACATGCAGTTCGTCACGCATGTCCGGGTCGATCACGGTGCCCACCTTGACCATCGCGTGGTCGGAGGCGAAGGCTTCGATGATGCTACCCACGTCGGAGTACTCACCCAGCGACAGGTCTGGACCTGCGGTGATGTTCACCAGGATGCCGCGGGCGCCCTGCAGGTTGACGTCTTCGAGCAACGGGTTGCGGATTGCCGCTTCGGTGGCTTCGCGAGCACGGTTCGGGCCGCTTGCGCAACCGGTACCCATCATCGCCATGCCCATTTCGCCCATCACGGTGCGTACGTCGGCAAAGTCGACGTTGATCATGCCCGGGCGCTTGATGATGTCGGAGATACCGCGAACGGCACCGGCCAGTACATCGTCAGCCTTGGCAAAGGCGGACAGCAGGCTGGCATCCTTGCCCAGGATGGTCAGCAGCTTCTCGTTGGGGATGGTGATCAGCGAGTCGACGCTCTCGGCCAGCATGCGGATGCCTTCATCGGCGATCTGCATACGTTTGCGACCTTCGAACGGGAACGGACGGGTCACCACGGCAACGGTGAGGATGCCCATTTCCTTCGCCACTTCGGCGATGATCGGCGCCGCACCGGTACCGGTACCGCCACCCATGCCGGTGGTGATGAACACCATGTTGGTGCCCTGCAGCACCTCGGCGATGCGCTCACGGTCTTCCAGCGCGGCCTGACGGCCGACTTCCGGGTTGGCACCGGCACCCAGACCTTTGGTCACGCCGGTACCCAGTTGCAGGATGGTGCGTGCGCCAATGCTTTTCAGCGCCTGGGCATCGGTGTTGGCGCAGATGAATTCGACGCCTTCGATGCTGCTCTTCACCATGTGGTTGACGGCGTTGCCGCCGCCACCGCCGACGCCGATCACTTTGATGACCGGGCTTTGCGGGACGTTGTCTACGAGCTCGAACATTTTCCCTCTCCTTACAGTTCTCTAGTTGTCGCGCCTACCACTACTGCTTTGAAACTTAGAAGTTGCCCTGGACCCACTTCTTGAAGCGCTCAAGCACTGGGGCCTTCGGTTCATCGCCATAGCTGTTGTTGCTGCTGTTGCTGTTACCGGTCAGGATCAGGTCCTCGGACTGCTTCAGCAGGCCGTAAGTGAGCAAGCCCACACCGGTGGAATAGATCGGGTTGCGCACCACGTCGCTCAGCCCCCGAACGCTGTGCGGTACGCCCAGGCGTACCGGCATGTGGAAGATTTCTTCGGCCAGTTCGACAGCGCCTTCCATCTTCGCGGTGCCGCCGGTGAGGACGATGCCGGCTGGCACCAGGTCCTCGTAACCGCTGCGGCGCAGCTCGGCCTGGATCAGGGTGAAGAGCTCGTCGTAACGCGGCTCTACCACCTCGGCCAGGGCCTGGCGCGACAGCTCGCGCGGTGGACGGTCGCCCACGCTCGGCACCTTGATGGTCTCGCCGGCGCCGGCCAGCTTGGCCAGGGCGCAGGCGTAGCGGATCTTGATTTCCTCGGCGTACTGGGTCGGTGTACGCAGGGCCATGGCGATGTCGTTGGTCACCTGGTCGCCCGCAATCGGGATGACCGCGGTGTGACGGATTGCGCCTTCGGTGAAGATGGCGATGTCGGTGGTGCCGCCGCCGATGTCCACCAGGCACACGCCAAGTTCTTTTTCATCGTCGGTCAGCACCGAGTAGGCCGAAGCCAGCTGCTCGAGGATGATGTCGTCGATTTCCAGGCCGCAGCGGCGTACGCACTTCTCGATGTTCTGCGCCGCGTTGACCGCGCAGGTGACCACGTGAACCTTGGCTTCCAGGCGCACGCCAGACATGCCCAGCGGCTCGCGCACGCCTTCCTGGTTATCGATCACGTAGTCCTGCGGCAAGGTGTGCAGCACGCGCTGGTCAGCCGGAATGGCCACCGCCTGGGCGGCGTCGAGTACACGCTCGAGGTCGGCGACGCTGACCTCGCGGTCGCGGATCGCGACGATACCGTGGGAGTTCAGGCTGCGGATGTGGTTGCCCGCTACACCGACGAAGGCCGAGTGGATGCGGCAGCCTGCCATCAGCTGCGCTTCTTCCACTGCGCGCTGGATCGACTGCACGGTCGACTCGATGTTCACCACCACGCCCTTCTTCAGGCCGCGGGACGGATGGGTGCCGATACCCACGATCTCGAGGGTGCCGTCTTCGCCCACTTCACCCACCAGCGCCACCACCTTGGAGGTGCCAATGTCCAGCCCGACGATCATTTTGCCGCTATGCGCGTTTGCCATGGTCCTGCCTCTCTCTAATTCTTCGCAACGGCGGGTTGGGCCGTCGTCGGTGCGTTCGGTTCCCGCCAACCAACGGCAAGTCCGTTGGAATAACGCAGATCAATGCGGGCGATGTTGGTGATCTGCTCTTTGAGTGTCTTGTCGTAAATGGCAATGAAACGACGCATCTTCTCCACCAGATGGTCGCGCCCCAACAGCAGCTCGATGCCTGGGCCGGCGCTGCTCGCACCGGTGGTCAGGAACCAGCTGCCCCGCTCGCGCAGCTCCAGGCGAGCGATGGAAAAGCCCAAGGGGCGCAGCATCTGGCTCAGTACCTGATACTGCTGCATGACTTGTTGCTGGGCACGCTGCGGCCCGGCCAGCTGCGGCAGGTGCTCGTAGTTGGCCAGCTCGCGCGGGGTAAAGGCCTGGCCCTGGTTGTTGAGCAAGGCCTCATCACCCCAGCGTGCCACCGGCAGCTGTTCTTCAAGGCGGATCACCACTTCGTCAGGCCACACTCGACGTACCTCGGCGTGGGCAATCCACGGCATCTGCTCAAGCTCCGCCCGCATCGCCGTGAGATCGACACTGAAGAAGCTCGCCGCCACGTAGGGCGCGATCCGCTGCTGCACCGACTGCTGGCTGATGTAGCTGAGGTCGCCCTGCACGTCGATCTTGGTGATCGGCCGGTCGGCATAGGGCATCAGGCGAACGGCGCCCTCGTAGGCGCCAAAGCCTGCGGCCAGCAGCAATACCGGCCACAGCAGGCGCTTGAGGCCACCCAGGCTCGGCCGCGGCAGGCGCGACGATACGGGCTCGTCGGCCACCAGTCGGCTGGCACCACGCGGCACCGGCTTGCTACGGCCGGTAACGGGTTGCTGCTGACGTATCATCGCGCCGTGCATGGCTTGTTAACCTCGCGTCGCTACGCTGTCGGCCAGGATCGCCAGCACCAATTGCTGGAAGTCCAGGCCGGCCGCGCGGGCCGCCATGGGCACCAGGCTATGATCAGTCATGCCCGGTGCGGTGTTGACTTCGAGCAGCCAGAACCGGCCCTGCTCGTCCTGCATCACGTCCAGCCGGCCCCAGCCTTCGATGCCGATGGCATCGCAGGCGCGCGCGGTCAGGTCGATCAGTTCCTGTTCCTTGACGGTGTCCAGGCCGCACGGGATGCGGTACTGGGTGTCATTGGCGATGTACTTGGCGTCGTAGTCGTAGAACACGTGCGGGGTGCCCAGCGCGATCGGCGGCAGCACCTGGCCACGTAGAACCGCGATGGTGAACTCCGGGCCGTGGATCCATTGCTCGACCAGAACTTGCGAATCGTATATGGCAGCGTCCTTCCAGGCAGCGATCAATTCCTGCTCGCTGCTCACCTTGGCCATGCCGATGCTAGAGCCTTCATGGGCAGGTTTGACGATCAGCGGGAAGCCCAGTTCCCCACTCGCTGCAACACAATCACTTTCGCTGGCCAGTACGGCATGGCGCGGGGTCGGAATACCCAGGCTTTGCCATACCTGCTTGGTACGCAGCTTGTCCATGGCCAGGGCCGAAGCGAGGATGCCGCTGCCGGTGTAAGGGATGCCGAGGCACTCCAGCAGGCCTTGCATGCTGCCGTCTTCACCACCACGGCCGTGCAGGATGATGAAGGCGCGGTCGATCTTCTCGCTTTGCAGGCGTGCCAGCAGGTCGTCGCCCACATCGATGGCGACGACATCCACACCGGCGCTGGTCAGCGCTTGGATTACCGCGGCGCCGGACTTCAGCGATACCTCACGCTCGGCGCTCTTGCCGCCGTACAGCACGGCCACGCGGCCGAATGCCTTGACGTCCAGGGTCGAGTGCAACTTGTCGTAGGCGCTGGTCATTTCGACTTCTCCTGCTTGGCGCCAGCGAACAGCGGGCTTTTCATCAATTGCGGGGCCAGGCCACCGACGTCACCGGCACCCTGGCACAGCAGGATGTCGCCGGCGCGCAGCAGCGGCTGGACAACCGGCGCCAGCTCGGCGCCACGTTCGATGTAGATCGGGTCCAGCTTGCCGCGCTGGCGGATGCTGTGGCACAGCTGGCGGCTGTCGGCACCAGGGATCGGCTCTTCGCCGGCCGGGTAGACCTCCATCAGCAGCAACACGTTGGCATCGCCCAGCACTTGTACGAAGTCGTCGTACAGGTCGCGGGTGCGGCTATAACGGTGCGGCTGATAGACAATCACCAGGCGCCGGCTTGGCCAACCGCCACGCACCGCCTTGATTACCGCGGCCACTTCGGTCGGGTGGTGGCCGTAGTCGTCGACCAGCATCACGCTGCCGCCGTCGACTGGCAGCTCGCCGTATACCTGGAAGCGTCGGCCGACGCCCTGGAAGCCCGACAGGCCCTGGACGATGGCTTCATCGCTGATGCCTTCGTCGGTGGCGATGGCGATGGTGGCCAGCGCGTTGAGCACGTTGTGGTTGCCGGGCATGTTCACCGACACGTCCAGCGGCTCGCAGTCGCGGCGCAGCACGGTGAAGTGGGTCTGCATGCCCTGCTGGCGCACGTTGATGGCACGGATATCGGCCTCTTCGCTGAAGCCATAGGTCACGGTCGGGCGCTTGACCTGTGGCAGGATCTCGCGCACCACCGGGTCATCCAGGCACATCACGGCCAGGCCGTAGAACGGCAGGTTGTGCAGGAACTCGACGAAGGTTTTCTTCAGTTTGTTGAAGTCACCTTCGTACGTGGCCATGTGATCGGCGTCGATGTTGGTGACCACGGCGACCATCGGTTGCAGGTGCAGGAAGCTCGCGTCGCTTTCATCGGCTTCGGCGATCAGGTAGCGGCTGGTGCCCAGCTGGGCATTGGTGCCCGCAGCGGTCAGGCGGCCCCCGATGACGAAGGTCGGGTCCAGGCCGCCTGCGGCGAACACCGAGGCCAGCAAACTGGTGGTGGTGGTCTTGCCGTGGGTACCGGCAACCGCGACGCCGTGGCGATAGCGCATCAGCTCGGCGAGCATCTCGGCACGCGGCACCACCGGAATGCGCCGCTCGAGGGCGGTGGCAACTTCCGGGTTGGCCGGGTTGATGGCGCTGGACACCACCAGCACATCGGCATTGGCGGCGTTCTCGGCGCGGTGGCCGACGAAGATCTCGGCGCCGAACGACTCCAGGCGCTCGGTGACCGGCGACGCCTTGAGGTCGGAACCGGACACCTGGTAGCCCAGGTTCAGCAGTACTTCGGCGATACCGCACATGCCCACGCCGCCGATGCCGACGAAGTGGATGCGGTTGATGCGGCCCATTTTCGGGTGGGGCATGGCTTTCTGGCTTTCAACCATGGGCCACCTCCAGGCAGATATCGACCACGGTGCTGGTTGCTGCAGGCTTGGCCAGGCGCCGTGCGGTGCCTGCCATGGTGTTGAGTTTCTCGGGTTGCATCAGCACCTCGTTCAGGCGTTCAGCGAGCTGCGCTGCGCCAGTTGTCGCTTGTGGCATAAGGAAAGCGGCGCCTTCCCGAGCCAGATATTGGGCGTTGTGGGTCTGGTGGTCGTCGATCGCATAGGGCAAAGGCACCAGCATCGAAGGCAGGCCCGCCGCCGCGAGTTCGCTGACAGTCAGGGCACCGGCCCGGCACACCACCAGGTCGGCCCAGCCATAGGCATGGGCCATGTCTTTGATGAACGGTTCTACCTGAGCCTCGACACCCGCCTCCTGATAACGCTCAGCGGTAATCGGCGCATGGCTTTTGCCGGCTTGATGGAAAACCTCGGGGCGCAGGTTCGCGGGCACCTCGGACAGGGCCTTAGGCAACAATTTGTTCAATGGTTCCGCACCCAGGCTGCCACCCATTACCAAAAGGCGGGCGCGGCGCTCGGCCAGGGGCGCACGGTGTGCGTCCATGAACAGCTCCGGGCGCACTGGGTTGCCAGTGGTACGCAGCTTGTCATTGGCCGCAAAGGTGCCCGGGAACGCTTCGCACACGCGTGCCGACAGCGGCACCAGCAGGCGATTGGCAGTCCCGGCACGGGCGTTCTGTTCGTGAATCACCAGCGGCACGCCGCACAGCCGCGCAGCCACGCCGCCCGGGCCTGTCAGGTAGCCGCCAAAGCCGACCACGCAGACCGGCTTGAGCTGCCGAATGATCCGGCGCGCTTGCAGCACGGCCTTGACCAGGGTAAACGGCGCCTTGAGCAGCGACAGCTTGCCCTTGCCACGCAGGCCACTGACCTGGATCAGGTGCAGCGGCAAGCCAGCCTGCGGCACCAGCTCATTTTCGATACCGCGCGGGGTGCCCAGCCAGTGCACGCTGTAACCGCGCGCCTGGAATTCACGGGCACAGGCCAGGGCCGGGAACACATGGCCCCCAGTGCCGCCTGCCATAATCAGTACATTTTTGCCGTCAGCGGCCATGACTGGTCTCCTCGGCAAAATCGCTTTCCTTGAATTCGTGCTCCTCGCTGCCCAGGTGCGTGCGGCTCTCCCATTCGATGCGCAGCAACAAGCCAACGCAGGCACAGCAGATCACCAGCGAGCTGCCCCCGTAGCTGAGGAACGGCAAGGTCAGGCCCTTGGTCGGCAGCAGGCCGACGTTCACGCCGATGTTGATGAGGAACTGGCCGATCCAGAGGAACGCCAGGCCGAACGCCATGTAGGCGGCAAAGAACTGTTTGGCCTTCTCGGCCCACAGGCCGATGTACAGGGCGCGCACGGTGACGAAGACGAACAGCGCGATGGTCACCAGCGAGCCGACCACACCCAGTTCTTCGGCGAGCACCGAGAACACGAAGTCGGTGTGCGCTTCGGGCAGGTAGAACTGCTTCTGAACGCTATTGCCCAAGCCCACGCCCAGCCACTCGCCGCGGCCGAAGGCAATCAGTGCCTGTGTCAGCTGGTAGCCGGAGCCGAACTGGTCGGACCAGGGGTCGGTGAAGGTGATCAGACGTGCCATCCGGTAGGGCTGCGCCTGTACCAGCACGAACACCGCGACCACCGCCAGCACCACCATCAGGCTGAAGCGGAACAGCCCCACCCCGCCGAGGAACAGCATGGCTGCGGCGGCGCCCATCATCACCACGGTGGCGCCGAAGTCCGGCTCCATCAGCAGTAGGCCAGCCATTGGCAGCAGCACGATGAACGGTTTGAAGAAGCCCATCCAGCTTTCGCGCACCTCGGTCTGCCGGCGTACCAGGTAACCTGCGAGGTAGATGACCACGAAGACTTTGGCGATCTCCGAAGGCTGTACGTTGAAGAAGCTGAAACCGATCCAGCGCATCGAGCCGTTCACCTCACGACCGATGCCAGGCACCAGCACCATGACCAGCAGCGCGAAGGCACCTACCAGCATCATGAAGCCCATGCGCTGCCAGGTGGCGATCGGTACCATCATGGTCGCGCCGCAGGCGACCAGGCCGATGGCCACGTACACCAGGTGGCGGAACATGTGGTAGAGCGGGTTGCCCGATTGCACCGCCGCTACTTCCGACGACGCCGAAGTGATCATCACCAGGCCCAGGCCAAGCAGCGCCAGGCAGCCCGCCAGGAAGGCGAAGTCGAGGTCGATGCCACGGCCGCTGATCAGCGGCGACGGGTACGGCTTGAGGATGCCGAAGATCATGCCAGCCCCCCCGCCGCCTGGGCGAACAAGCGCCCGCGTTCTTCGAAGTTCTTGAACATGTCGAGGCTGGCGCAGGCTGGCGACAGCAGTACGGCATCGCCGGGCTGGGCCAGGTCGGCGCACTGTTGCACGGCCTCGTCCAGGGCCTTGACCCGCACCAGTGGTACGCCATCGCCCAGGGCTTCGGCCAGGCGCTCGGCATCACGGCCGAGCAATACCACGGCGCGGCAGAAGCGTGCGACCGGCTCGCGCAGGGCAGCAAAATCGGCACCCTTGCCGTCACCACCGGCGATCAGCACCAGCTTGCCTTCGATGTCCGCGCCCAAGCCTTCGATGGCTGCCAGCGCTGCGCCAACGTTGGTGGCCTTGGAATCGTCGTACCAGTTCACGCCGTTGCGCTCACGCACCCACTGGCAACGATGGGCCAGGCCACCGAACTCGCGCAGTGCCGCGAGCATAGGCTCGAACGGCAGGCCTGCAGCATGGCCCAGGGCCAGGGCCGCCAGGGCGTTGCTCTGGTTGTGGGCGCCACGCACTTTCAGCTCGCGCGCAGGCATGAGCGCCTGGAATTCGAAGGCCAGGTATTTCTCGCCATCCACTTCACGCAGGCCGAACCCTTTGAAGTCCGGCTGGTTGAGGCCGAAGGTCCAGCATGGGCGGCCTTCCACCGGCAGCGGCCGGCTCAGGGCGTCCTGGCGGTTGACCACCACCTGCTGGGCGCCACGGAAAATCCGGTGCTTGGCCAAGTGATAGGCAGGCAGCCCGCTGTAGCGGTCCATGTGGTCTTCGCTGATGTTGAGCACGGTGGCGACTTCGGCGTTGAGCTGATCGGTGGTTTCCAGCTGGAAGCTCGACAGCTCCATGACGTACAGCTCGACATCATCGCTGAGCAGGTCCAGGGCCGGGGTGCCCAGGTTGCCACCGACAGCCACGCGTTTGCCTGCCTTGGCAGCCATCTCGCCGACCAGGGTGGTCACGGTGCTTTTCGCGTTGGAGCCACTGATCGCGATGATCGGAGCCTTGGCATGGCGGGCGAACAGTTCGATGTCGCCGGACAGTTTGACGCCACGCGCTGCAGCCTGCTGCAGCGCCGGGGTGGCCAGGGCCAGGCCGGGGCTCACGTACAGCTCATTGGCGCGGCAAAGGAAGTCCACGTCCAGTTCACCACAGCGCACTTCCACCTGCGGGTAATCACGGCGCAGGGTGTCCAGTTCCGGCGGCTGCTCACGGGTGTCGGCGACCGCAAAGGCAATGCCCCGGCTCGCCAGGAAGCGAACCAGGGACATGCCGCTCTTGCCGAGGCCGACAACGATGCGGAATTGGTCGGAAGCGATCAGTGACACGCTCGTCTACCTCAGTTTCAGGGTTGCAAGGCCGATCAGCACCAGAATCACGGTGATGATCCAGAAACGGACGATCACGCGTGGCTCAGGCCAGCCCTTGAGTTCGAAGTGGTGGTGGATCGGCGCCATGCGGAACACGCGCTTGCCGGTCAACTTGAAGGAGGCGACCTGGATCACCACCGACAGGGTTTCCATGACGAAGATGCCACCCATGATGAACAGCACGATTTCCTGGCGCACGATCACGGCGATGGTGCCCAGCGCGGCGCCCAGCGCCAGCGCGCCGACGTCGCCCATGAACACCTGGGCCGGATACGTGTTGAACCACAGGAAGCCGAGGCCCGCGCCGATCAACGCGCCGCAGAACACGATCAGTTCGCCCGAGCCAGGTACGTACGGGATCAGCAGGTATTCAGCGAATTTCACGTTACCCGACAGGTAGCAGAAGATGCCCAGGGCGCCGCCGACCATGACCGTTGGCATGATCGCCAGGCCATCCAGGCCGTCAGTCAGGTTGACCGCATTGCTCGAGCCGACGATGACGAAGTAGGTCAGGACGACGAAGCCGATACCCAGCGGAATGGTGACGTCCTTGAGGAACGGCACGATCAGGGTGGTTTCGACACTGGTCGGCGCAGTCTTGTACAGGAAGATTGCAGCACCCAGGCCGAACACCGACTGCCAGAAGTACTTCCAGCGGCTAGGCAGGCCACGCGAGTTCTTTTCAATCACTTTGCGGTAATCGTCGACCCAGCCGATGGCCCCGAACAACATCGTGACGATCAGCACCGTCCACACGTAACGGTTGGACAGGTCGGCCCACAGCAGGGTGCTGATGCCGATGGCGGACAGGATCAAGGCACCGCCCATGGTAGGGGTGCCTGATTTGGACAAGTGCGATTGCGGGCCGTCATTACGGACAGCCTGACCGATCTGGCGAATCTGCAGGGTACGGATCATCCACGGGCCCAGGCACAGCGCCAGCGACAACGCGGTCAGTACACCGAGGATCCCGCGCAGGGACAGGTACTGGAAGACCGCGAAGCCCTTGTGGAACTGTTGCAGATACTCAGCCAACAGCAGCAGCATTAATGTTTCTCCCCGCTGGCACCGCACAGTGCAGCCACGACGTTTTCCATCGCAGCGCTGCGCGAGCCCTTGATCAAGATAGTGGTATTGCTGGCAGTCTCGGCGCGAACGGCTTCGATCAACTCAGCTTGAGTAGCGAAATGACGGCCATCGGCGCCGAACGCCGTGACCGCATGAATCATGTTGGTACCCACTGCATACAGGGCGTCGACCTTGCCGCGTGCGTAATCGCCCACCTGACGGTGGCCTTCCTCCGCCCACTGGCCCAGTTCGCCGATATCCCCAAGCACCAGAACGGTGCGCCCGGAAAAGCCGGCGAGTATATCAATGGCCGCGCACATGGAGGTGGGATTTGCGTTGTAACTGTCATCGATCACTCGCACGCCGTTAGGCGCGATCTGCGCCACGGTGCGGCCCTTGACCGGCTGCACGGCATTCAGGCCGGCGGCGATACCGCTCAGGCTCAGACCAACGGCATGGGCGGCGGCTGCGGCGGCCAGGGCGTTGCTGACGTTGTGCTCACCCAGCACGTTGAGTTGCACAGCCACCGAGTCACCGGCGCCATGCAGCGTGAACGACGGGCAGCCACGGGCATCGCGACCGATGTCACTGGCGTAGAAGTCAGCCTTGATATCGCTGCGGGCGAAACTGATGACCTTGTGCGCACCTGCACGGGCTTTCCAGGTAGCGAAAGCCTTGTCGTCCAGATTCAGAATGGCCGTACCGCCCTCGCCCAGGCCTTCGAGGATTTCGCCCTTGGCTTCGACGATTTTCTCTGGGCCGCCGAACTCGCCGACATGGGCAGTACCGGCGTTATTGATAATGACCACCTGCGGCCGAGCAAGGCCGACGGTGTAGCGGATTTCACCAATGCGCGACGCCCCCAGCTCGATTACCGCAGCGCTGTGCTCCGGCGCGATTTCCAGCAGGGTCAGCGGTGCGCCGAGGTCATTGTTCAGGTTGCCGCGGGTCGCATGCACCAGGCCACGGGTGCGCAGGATACTGGCAAGCATCTCCTTGACCGTGGTCTTGCCGCTGGAGCCGGTGATGGCCACCACCGGCTTGTCGAACGCGGCGCGGTTCAGCGCACCCAGCTGGCCCAACGCCACGCGGCAGTCCTTGACCTGCAGTTGTGGCAGGTCGACATCGGCGACCTCACGCTCGACCAGAGCCGCCACGGCACCTTTGGCCTTCACATCAGCCAGGTAGTCATGGCCATCGAAACGCGGGCCGGTCAGGGCAATGAACAGCTGCCCGGCACCGATACTGCGGCTATCGATGCTGACACCGGTGAAGCTGGCATCGGCGCCGACCTGCCGAGCACTCAGTGCTGTGGTCAGCTGGCTGAGTGTCATGGGCTTAAGCATGTGGAGCCTCCCAGGCTGAAAGTGCCTTCTCGGCTTCGACCAGATCGGAGAAATCATGGCGCTCGCCATCGATCTCCTGATAATCCTCGTGCCCCTTGCCAGCCAGAACGATGACGTCGTCGGCGGCAGCGGTAGCGATCAGGTGGGCAATGGCCTCGCCACGGCCAGCGACGAACTCGACGTCGGCAGGCTGGGCAAAACCAGGGCGAATATCGTCGAAGATGCCTTGCGGGTCTTCGCTACGCGGGTTGTCGTCGGTGACCAGCACACGGTCAGCCAGGCGCTCGGCAACCTCGGCCATCAGCGGGCGCTTGCCGCGGTCACGGTCGCCACCACAGCCGAACAGGCACAGCAGTTGGCCATGGGCGTGCGGGCGCAAGGCTTCGAGGACTTTTTCCAGGGCGTCTGGTGTGTGCGCGTAATCGACCACCACCAGCGGCTTCTTGCCACCGCCCAGGCGCTGCATGCGGCCAACAGGCCCTTGCAGCTGTGGGGTGACCTTGAGAATTTCGTCCAGCGAATAATCCAGCGCCAGCAGCGCCGCCACGGCCGCGAGCACGTTGCTCAGGTTGAAGCGGCCGAGCAGCTGGCTGCGCAAGGTGCGTTCACCCTGGGCGGTAACCAGCACTGCGCGCACGCCATCGTCATCGAACTTCGCTTCACGGCAATACAGGGAAGCGTCCGGGTTTTCCAGGCTGTAGCTGATCAGCCGTGTCTCGACATGGTCAGCGTTCGGACGACGGGCGAAGTCTGCCGCCAGGCGACGGCCAAAGTCGTCATCCAGGTTGACCACCTGGCAACGCAGGCTGGGCCAGGCGAACAGCTTGGCCTTGGCGGCCTCGTAGGCCTCCATGCTGCCGTGGTAGTCGAGGTGATCACGGGACAGGTTGGTCATGACCGCGATGTCGAATTCCAGCGCAGCGACACGTCCCTGCTCCAGGGCATGCGAGGACACTTCCATCGCTACGGCCTTGGCGCCGCCCTTCTTCAGGTCGTAAAGGGTCGACTGCACGGCGATCGGGTCTGGCGTGGTCAGGCGGCCGCTCTGCAACTCGCCGTAGAAACCGGTACCCAACGTACCGATCAGGCCACAACGCTGACCAAGCGCATCAAGCGCCTGAGCCACCAACTGGGTGACGCTGGTCTTGCCATTGGTGCCGGTAACCCCGATCAGGTTCAGCTGACGGCTCGGTTCGCCATAAAAACGACCGGCGATGGACGACAACTGGGCGATCAAGCCTTTGACCGGAATCAGCGGCACGTCGGTGATCGGCAGCACGCTGGCGCCCTGCACTTCATAAGCGACTGCAGCGGCGCCATGGGCCAGGGCATCGGCGATATGATCGCGGCCATCGACCTTGGCGCCTGGCACGGCCAGGAACAGGTCACCCGGGCGCACGGCACGGCTGTCCAGGGTCAGTTCACGGATCAGGGGATCGCGGCTGGCGTCGGCGAAAAGCTTGCTCAGTGGCATTGTCATCATCCACGCCCTCCCTTGGCGGGTACTGCATTGACTTGCTGCGGGTCTGTGGCTGGCGGCAGGTTATCCGGCGGCACGTTCATCAGCCGCAGGGTGCCCGACATGACCTTGCTGAACACTGGCGCCGATACCAGGCCACCGAAGTAACCGCCCTTGCTCGGCTCATCGATGACCACAACGATGGCGTAACGCGGGTCGCTCATCGGGCCGAAGCCTGCAAACAGCGAGCGGTAGGCGTTTTCGGTGTAGCCCTTCGACCCCACGGTGGCTTTGCGCGCAGTGCCCGACTTGCCACCCACGTGATAGAACGGCACCTGGGCACGGAACACTCCGCGCGGCGCTTCGATCACCTGTTGCAACATGCCTTGTACGGTTTCAGCGGTTTCTTTCGGGATGGCCTGCACGGCTTCCGGCGCCTTGTCGACCTTGAGGATCGACAGCGGCACCATCTTGCCGTCGTTGGCCAGCGCCGCGTAGGCATGAACCAGCTGCAATGCGGTAACCGACACGCCATAGCCGTACGACAGGGTTGCTGTCTCGGCCTTGCGCCACTCGCGGTGGTTGGGCAGGTTGCCAACCCGCTCGCCCGGGAAGCCAAGGCCGGTGTACTGGCCCAGGCCGACCTGGGACATGACCCGGTAGATGGCTTCACCGCCGATGTCGAAGGCGATCTTGCTCATGCCGACGTTACTGGAGTTGATCAGGATCCCGGTCAGGTCGAGGATCGGGCCTTCGCTTCGGGAAACGTCCTTGATGGTGTATCGGCCGATCTGCAGGCTGCCCGGGTAGACCTCGACCTTGTCGGTAGGCTTCCAGCGGCCGCTCTGCAATGCCGCACTCATGGAGATCGGCTTCACGGTCGAGCCTGGCTCGAACACGTCGATGATGGCGCGGTTACGCATCGCGGCCGGGAACATGCTGCGGCGGTTGTTCGGGTTGTAGGTCGGCTGGTTGACCATGGCCAGGACCTCACCGGTCTTCACGTCCATGATCACCAGGCTGCCGGCCTTGGCGTCCTGTTCGGCGATGGCGTTGCGCAGCTCGCGGGTGGCCAGGTATTGCAGGCGCAGGTCGATGGACAACGCCAAGGTCTTGCCGGCCTTGGCGTTCTTGGTCACCTGGATGTCCTTGATCAGCCGGCCGCGCCGGTCCTTGATCACCTGACGCTTGCCGGGCACACCGGCCAACCACTCATCGTAGGCCAGTTCCACCCCTTCACGACCGTGGTCGTCGAGGTCGGTGAAGCCGACCATGTGGGCGGTGACATCGCCGGCCGGATAGAAGCGGCGGAATTCTTCGAGGCCGTACACCCCAGGCACTTTCAGGTCGAGCACGTGCTGGCCCTGCTCCGGGGTCAGGCCACGGACCAGGTAGATGAATTCCTTGCCCGCCTGCTGGGTGAGGCGCTCGGTCAGCTGCTGGGCATTTTGCCCCAGCGCCGCGGCTAGCTGCGGCCAGCGCTCCTTGGACGCCTGCATCTCCTTGGGGTTTGCCCACAAAGTGGTGACCGGCGTGCTGACGGCCAGTGGCTCACCGTTGCGGTCGGTAATCAGACCACGGTGTGCCGGAATAGGAATATGACGCAGGCTGCGGGCATCGCCCTGACCTTTGAGGAAGTCACGGTCGACCACCTGCAGGTCGATGATGCGCCAGCAGATGGCACCGACCATCACCGCCAGCAAGCCGATCACTACGCGAAAACGCCAAGGGTAAAGTGCGCCTTCGAGCTTCATCATGGCGCCACCATCCGCACTTCGTCAGCCGCAGGCACACGCATTTTCAGCTGCTCTGAGGCCAGGCTCTCGATACGGCTGGCGGCGGTCCAGGTACTTTGTTCGAGGATCAGCCGCCCCCACTCGGCCTGGGCCTTGTCGCGCTCATTCAATTCACCGTACAAGGTGTTGAGCAACTGGCGGTTCCAGTGGGCGCTGTACGACACGGCAATGGCCGAAACGAGCACACCGACAAACAGCAGAAGCATCATGAAGCTTCCGCCTGGCAAAGGCTTGGCAAATAGCCGGCTCACCGAAGCTTCTCCGCCACCCGCATCACGGCGCTGCGCGACCGCGGGTTGGCTTTGAGTTCCGCTTCCGAGGCGAATTGTGCCTTGCCGATAAGCTTGATTTTGGGCTCGAAGACCTTGTGTTGCACAGGCAGGTTGCGCGGCAGGTTGTCTGCCTCACCCTTGACCAGCTTGCGCATGAACAGTTTGACGATGCGGTCTTCGAGCGAATGGAAGCTGATCACCGCCAGGCGACCTCCGACCTCCAGCGCATCGAGTGCAGCCTCAAGGCCTGTCTCGAGGTCACCCAACTCGTTGTTGACGTGGATGCGCAGGCCCTGGAAGGCGCGGGTAGCCGGGTTCTTGCCCTTTTCCCAGGCGGGGTTGGCGACCTTGAGCACTTCGGCCAGGTCGGCGGTACGGGTGAAAGGCTGCTTTTCACGGCGCTCCACGACGGCTCGCGCCATGCGCCCGGCAAAACGCTCCTCGCCGTACTCTTTGAATACGCGGGCGATTTCTTCCGCAGGCGCGGTGGCGATGAACTCGGCGGCGCTGATGCCCTGGTCAGGGTTCATGCGCATGTCCAGCGGGCCATCATTGAGGAAGCTGAAGCCACGCTCAGGGTCGTCCAGCTGCGGCGAGGAAACGCCCAGGTCAAGCAGGATACCGCTGACCTTGCCGTCCAGGCCGCGCTCGGCCACCTCGGCCCCCAGCTCGGCAAAACTGCGCTGCACAATGACAAAGCGGCCGTCTTCGGCCGCTAGCGCTTGCCCGGTGGCAATCGCCTGAGGATCTTTGTCGAAGCCCAGCAGCCGACCTTGCGGCCCCAGCTTGCTGAGGATCAGACGGCTGTGCCCGCCTCGACCGAAAGTGCCGTCGAGATAGCAACCGTCGGCGCGCAGGGCCAATGCCTCGACAGCTTCGTCGAGCAGGACGGTGATGTGGTTGAAGCCGCTATCTATGGTCACAGGATCAGGTCACGCAAATCGTCGGGCATGGCGCCCGGTTGTTGGATAGCTGCAAGATCGGCTGCCGAAACTGCGTTCCAGGCATCCTCATCCCACAGCTGGAATTTGTTCAGCTGCCCCACCAGCATCGCCTTCTTGTCCAGCTTGGCGTACTCACGCAGACGGGGCGGCACCAGGAAACGCCCACTGCCATCGAGCTCCAGGTCAACCGCATTACCAATCAGCAAACGCTGGAGGCGGCGGTTTTCCTCACGCAACGACGGCAAGGCGCGCAACTTGGCTTCAATCTGTTCCCACTCATCGAGCGGGTAAACACACAAGCAGGGGTCAACGGCGTCGATGGTCACGATCAGCTGACCATTGCAGCGCGAATCGAGCTCGTCACGGTACCGGCTCGGCATTGCGAGACGGCCCTTTGCATCGAGGCTGACGGCGTTGGCTCCGCGGAACACGGCTGCGATTCCCCACAATGTTAGCTTTTTTGTGCCAGAAAACCCACTTCATCCCACTTTCTGCCACTTGCGCACACTATAGGAATCCGCCCGCTGCACCGTCAAGGCACGTTCATAAGGAAAACCCTTACAGGACCGAGATTTAGCGCAATAAAGGAAGGAGGAAGGTGTGCCAGAGGATAAAAAAAACGTGAAAAATCAAACCGACTCAAACGAATGCAGTTCGAAGTTAAAGTGATTTATGAAGAGTAAGATCTTTTCGGTATTACCAGGAAGGATCTGCTATCGATCAAGCAGGAGGGAAGAGGTGGAGAGTCGATCTGTAAGCCGGGTTTTGTCGAGGACAGTCATTCCTCTACGACGGCCATCACTGGACGCCTCTAGCAACCTACCCGGTTCCGACGCGGGCCACGCCTGATGGAACCCTATTTGGTCTTGCTCCGAGTGGGGTTTACCTAGCCACGGACTGTTGCCAGCCGTGCGGTGCGCTCTTACCGCACCTTTTCACCCTTACCGGCACCGAAGTGCTTAGGCGGTTATTTTCTGTGGCACTTTCCGTAGGCTCGCGCCTCCCAGGCGTTACCTGGCACTCTGCCCTATGGAGCCCGGACTTTCCTCCCCCGTCTTTTGCGGAACAAAAGGCGGCAGCGACTGTCCGATCGACTCTCCGCCGACAAGGTTAACGGCACGCGCGCTCAAGAACAAGCGATACCGCAACTTATATCAAATAGCCACTACTGCTCTTTCTGCTTTTCCAGTGCTACTTGATACAGCAGGTTCTTGCGCACACCGGTAATTTCTGCCGCCAACGCCGCTGCACGCTTGAGGGGCAATTCGGCCAGCAGCAGGTCTAGCACGCGCTGCGCCTCGGCGCTGATGGCCTGCTCGCCTTCGGGTGCGCTCCAGCCACCCACCAGCACCACACACTCGCCGCGCTGCTGGTTGGAATCACCGGCCACGAATGCCCGTAACTCGGCGAGCGGCAGCCCCTTGAGGGTCTCGAAGGTCTTGGTCAGCTCACGCGCCAGCAACGCCGGGCGCTCGCCCCCGAACACCAGCTCCATGTCTTCCAGGCATTCAAGAATACGGTGCGGCGCTTCATAGAAGATCAACGTACGCGGTTCTTCCCTGACCTGCTCCAGACGCGCCCGACGACCGGCAGTCTTGGCCGGCAGGAAACCTTCGAAGATGAACCGGTCAGACGGCAGTCCCGCCGCCGAGAGCGCAGCAATCAAGGCGCAAGCACCTGGCACGGGCACCACATTGACGCCCGCAGCACGCGCCTGACGCACCAGGTGGTAGCCCGGGTCGGAAATCAACGGGGTACCGGCATCGGACACCAGCGCCACATCCTCGCCAGCCAGCAGCTTGGTGATGAAGCGCCCACCTTCGTCGCGCTCGTTGTGCTCATGGCAGGCTGCCAAGGGCGTGTCGATGCCGAAGTGCTGCAGCAGGCGGATCGAATGCCGGGTGTCCTCGGCGGCGATCAGGGCGACATCGGCCAGCACCTTCAATGCCCTGGCGCTCATGTCGTCGAGGTTGCCGATAGGGGTAGCGACCACGTACAGCGTCCCCACGGTGGATTTCGAAGCCCCTGCCACATCAGTCACTGCGCACACCTGTCTTTCGGATCAAAGGCGCCATTGTAGCCCGAGCGCCGGCAACAGGGCGCAAAGAACTTCACCCGCATCCACCGCCCAGCCACCTATAGTGAAGGTTCTGCAATCAGCATGATCGCGCCCCGGCCAACGCTTCGGTACAATTGCCGGCCAACTTGATCGAGTAACAGGACCTTTACATGATCGCTTGCCTGCGGCTGTTCACAGCCCTCTGCCTCGCTGCCTTGCTGGCAGCCTGCGCCAGCTCGCCCTCATCCAGCCTGGGCGAGCTGCCACGCACCCCGGACGCCAGCATCGAGCAACTGCTTGAAAAAGCGGCGACCAGCAAGTCCGCGCAGGACGCTGCCTTGCTGCGCCTGAGCGCTGCCGACCTGGCTTACCAGCAGAAGGACTTCCCGCGCGCCGCACGCATTCTCGAGCAGGTCCCGATGGATACGCTCAAGCCCGCCCAGCAGATTTTCGCTGCCACCCTGAGCGCGGAACTGGCGATGAGCCGCAACCAGCCCAAGGCTGCCCTCAGCGCATTGTCGCACCCCAGCCTGCAGCACATCGCCGAGCTGCCGGAAGAGCAGCAGGTGCGCACCTACAGCGTGCACGCAGCCGCCCTCGAGGCCGATGGCCAGGCCCTGGCTGCAGCCCAGCAACGTGTACTGCTGACTCCTTTGCTCAGCGGCCAGGCCGCCAGCGCCAACAACGACGCGATCTGGGCGCTGGTGGCTTCGCTGCCTGCCGAACAACTGCAGCAGCCCGCCAACAACCAAACCCTGGCCGGCTGGACCAGCCTGGCCCTGGCAGTGAAAAGCGCCGGCACCCTGGAGCAGCAGCAGGCAGCCATCGACACCTGGCGCAAACAGAACCCCGATCACCCGGCGGCCAAGCAACTGCCCCTGCCGTTGACCAAGCTCAAGGAGCTGGCCAGCCAGCCGCTGACCAAGATCGGCCTGCTGCTGCCCCAGGAAGGCCCGCTGGCGGGCGTGGCGCGCGCCCTGCGTGACGGTTTCATGGCTGCCCACTTCCAGGCCCAGCAGGCTGGCCAGCAAGCGCCAGCGGTGCAGGTGTACGACAGCTCGCGCATCGGCTCGCTCGACGACTTCTATCGCCAGGCCCAGGCCGATGGCGTGCAACTGGTGGTCGGCCCGCTGGAAAAGCCGCTGGTGAAGAAGCTCGCCGCCAACGCACAATTGCCAATCACCACCCTCGCCCTGAACTACGCCGACGCCGGCCAGACCGCCCCGCCGCAGCTGTTCCAGTTCGGCCTCGCCGCTGAAGACGAAGCCCGCGAAGTCTCGCGGCGCGCCCGTGCCGACGGCAAAGTCCGTGCCGTGGCCTTGGTGCCAAGCGGTGAATGGGGCGACCGCGTGCTCGCCGCCTTCCGTCAGGATTGGGAAGGCAACGGCGGCACCATCATCGCTGCAGAGCGCATCGCCCAGCCTGTCGCCCTCGCCCAACAGATCGCCAACCTGTTCCAGCTGCGCCAGAGCGAAGGCCGCGCGCAAAGCCTGCAGAGCACCGTCGGCGGCACCATTGCTGCGCAGCCGTCGCGCCGCCAGGACATCGATTTCATCTTCCTTGCCTCGACCCCGCAACAGGCGCAGCAGATCAAACCGACCCTGAACTTCCAGTACGCCGGCGACGTACCGGTATACGCCACCTCGAATCTGTACAGTGCCAGCGGTGACGTCAACCAGTACAACGACATGAACGGCATCCGCTTCTGCGAAACGCCATGGCTGCTGGACACCACCAACGGCCTGCGCCAGCAGGTTGTTCAGCAATGGCCCCAAGCCGCCGGCAGCCTCGGCCGCCTGTATGCCATGGGCGTTGATGCCTACAGCCTGGCGCCGCGCCTTGGCCAGCTGAAAGCGCTGCCAGACAACCGCGTGCAAGGCCTCTCCGGCAGCCTGAGCATGAACCCCAGCCAGCGCATCGAACGCCAGCTGCCATGGGCCGAATTCTCTGGTGGCCAGGTCAAACGCCTGCCGGATACCGCTCGCTGATGCCTGACGCATCGCCAACCAGCGCTGGCCAGGCTGCAGAAACCCTTGCCCTTGAGTTCCTTCAAGGGCAAGGGTTGCAGCTACTGACGCGCAACTGGCGATGCAAAGGCGGTGAGCTTGATCTGGTCATGCTCGACGCCAATACAGTAGTATTCGTCGAAGTCCGCTACCGGTTGCATGCGGGCTTCGGTGGCGCCCTCGGCAGTATCGACGGGCGCAAGCAGAAGCGACTGGTGCTTGCCGCCAGCCTTTTTCTGCAGAAGGAGTCTCGCTGGGCCAACCACCCTTGCCGCTTCGACGTAGTCGCCTTGCAGGGTAGCCACCATGCAGGCCGGCCACTTCAATGGCTGAAAAACGCCTTCGAATGCTGAACCCACTCCCATTTTATTGCTCTATGTTTCGCGGGCTGGTCCCTGTTGCGCGTAGCAAAGGCCACCGCCCCACTTAAGGTCACCAGATGGACATGCAATCCCGAATCCGCCGGCTGTTCCAGGCCAGCATCGATACCAAGCAACAGGCAATGGACATCCTGGCACCGCACATCGAGCAGGCCAGCCTGGTCATGGTCAATGCGCTGCTCAACGAGGGCAAGATGCTCGCCTGCGGCAACGGCGGCTCGGCCGGCGACGCCCAGCATTTTTCTTCGGAACTGCTCAACCGCTTCGAGCGCGAGCGCCCGAGCCTGCCGGCGATCGCCCTGACCACCGACAGCTCGACACTGACCTCGATTGCCAACGACTACAGCTACAACGAAATCTTCTCCAAGCAGATCCGCGCCCTGGGCCAGCCCGGCGACGTTCTGCTGGCGATTTCGACCAGCGGCAACTCGGCCAACGTAATTCAAGCGATCCAGGCCGCACATGATCGCGAAATGATTGTCGTAGCATTGACCGGACGTGACGGCGGCGGCATGGCTTCGTTGCTGCTGCCCGAGGACGTGGAAATCCGCGTGCCTTCGACGGTCACTGCACGTATTCAGGAAGTCCACCTGCTGGCGATCCACTGCCTGTGCGATCTGATCGACAGCCAACTGTTCGGGAGTGAAGAATGATCCCCAAGCGCCTCGGCCTGATGGCCCTGACCCTGTGCCTGAGCGTCACCGGCTGCAGCTCGGTATTGACCTCGACCCGTAACTCGCCGATCGAGGACGATCGCGGTACACGCACCATCGGCAGCAAGATCGACGACTCGCTGATCGAAACCAAAGCCGCGGTCAACATCTCCAAGGCCAGCCCTGACTTGGACAACGGCTCGCACATCGTCGTCAGCAGCTACAACGGCGTTGTGCTGCTGGCAGGCCAGACCCCGCGGGCAGACCTCAAGAGCCTGGCCGAACAAACCGCCGGCCAAGTGCAGCGCGTCAAGAAGGTGCACAACGAGCTGCAGGTCATGCAGCCCTCCTCCATCCTTGCGCGCAACAACGACGCCTGGCTGACCACCAAGATCAAGACCCAGATGCTGACCGACAATGCCGTGCCCAGCTCGCGCATCAAGGTGATCACCGAGAACGGTATCGTCTACCTGCTCGGCCTGGTGACCCAGCAAGAAGCCAACTCGGCCACTGCCGTGGTACAGGGCGTGTCAGGCGTGCAGAAGATCGTCAAACTGTTCGAATACATCGACTGATGCCTCTGCCTGCGCCGGCCTGTCGCGGGCCGGTGTAGGCAACGAACGTGCTCCACCCTTCCAGAACCCGGGAAACACCGCATGAAAAAGCTTTTGCTGCCTGCCCTCCTGTTCGGCACCTTCGCCACGCTGGCCGGCTGCTCCACACCCAGCCTCATCACCCTGAATGACGGCCGCGAATTCCAGACCGTTGACGAGCCGAAATTCGACCAGGATTCCGGCTTCTACGAGTTCCAGCAACTCGATGGCAAGCAGACTCGCATCAACCGCGACCAGATTCGCACGATCAGCGATCTGTAAGCGCAGCGATGCGACAAAGAAAAAGGCGACCCCTTAAGGTCGCCTTTTTTTGTTACTTGACCACCTTCAGGCTTGGCCGACCACTCGGACGCGGTGGCTGACCACCCCCATCCGGCGGGCCATCGTCATCCGGCTCCACGTCATCATTCTCCAGCTCTTCACTGTCCAGCAACGACGGCTCGAGCTCAAAGACCATGCCTTGGCCATTCTCACGGGCGTAAATACCCAGAATGGCGCTGACCGGCACGTACAGCGAATGGGCAACACCGCCGAAGCGCCCCTCGAAGCTCACCGCATCGTTGTCCATGTGCAGATTGCGCACAGCACTCGGAGAAATGTTCAGGACGATCTGGCCGTCACTGGCGAAACCTTGCGGCACCTGGACAGCCGGAAACTCGGCATTGACCAGCATATGAGGGGTGCAATCGTTGTCGACGATCCACTCGTACAGTGCTCGAACCAGATAGGGGCGACTGGAGTTCATCAACAGCTCCTTAAAGCTTGCGCATTTCACGTTCAACGGAGGACAGGCTCGCCAGGAATGGCTCACGGGCAAACTGCCGCTCCATGTAATCAAGCAGCGGCTTGGCTTGCCGCGGCAATTCGATACCCAGCACCGGCAAACGCCAGAGTATGGGCAATAGACAACAATCGACCAGGCTTTGCTCATCACTCATGAAGCAAGCGAACTCACCGAACAGCGGTGAGACCCCGGTCAGGCTCTCTCGCAGCGCCTTGCGCGCCTCGGCGCGGGCGGCATCGCTGCTGCGCGGGTCGAGCACGGTATCGGCCAGCGCGCACCAGTCACGCTGGATGCGGTATATCAACAAACGGCTGTTACCACGCGCCACCGGATAAACCGGCATCAGCGGCGGGTGCGGGTAACGCTCCTCGAGGTATTCCATCACCACGGTCGACTCATACAACGCCAGGTCACGATCGACCAGGGTCGGCACGCTGCCGTAAGGGTTCACTTCAACCAGCTTGGGCGGCAGGCGGCCGGGATCGACGTCGATGATCTGTACGCTGACACCTTTCTCGGCGAGAACGAGGCGTACCCGATGAGAATAATGGTCAGCGGGATCGGAATAGCAGGCTAACCGGTTGGTCGCGCCCATGTAGCGCCTCCTCGCAAGGCATGCGTAAAACTCTAAATGAAAACGCGCCCGGGGTAACCTGGCAATATTGCTAGGTTCCCCCGGGCGCGTTCAACTACCAGAAACTACTGCGTGATCAGTGCACGTCCTTCCAGTATTCGCGCTTGAGCAAGTAGGCGAACACGAAGAAGAAAGCCAGGTACAGCAACACGTAGGTACCGATGCGCTGGCTTTCCAGTTTGACCGGGTTGGCCGAATAGGCCAGGAAGGTCACCAGGTTCTTGACCTTCTCGTCGAACTGCTCGGCCGTCAGGGTACCGGAATTCGGCGTGATGGTCAGCTGGTCACACGCTTCATGCGTCAGCGGGCTCCCCGTCAATGGGTCGAATTGTTTCTTGCCATCAACCACCATCTGCACCTGCTTGCAGCCAATTACCTGGTTACCCTGCAGGCCGACCAGCACGTTGGGCATGCCAACGTTCGGGAACACCTTGTTGTTCACGCCGTACGGGCGCGAAGGGTCTTCGTAGAAGCTGCGCAGGTAGCTGTACAGCCAGTCGGTGCCGCGCACCCGGGCGACCAGGGTCAAGTCAGGCGGCGCTGCACCGAACCAGGTCTTGGCATCACTGGGCTTCATGCCGATGGTCATGTGGTCACCGATCTTGGCACCGGTGAACACCAGCTTTTCGAGCATCAGCTCATGGGGAATCCCCAGGTCGTCAGCAACACGCTCATAGCGCTGGAATTTGGCGCTGTGGCAGCCCATGCAATAGTTGGCAAAGGTCCGCGCACCGTCCTGCATGGCGGCCTTGTCCGTCAGGTCGATATCGACCTTGTCCAGCTCCAGGCCATGTTCGGCAGCGAAGGAAAAGGCGGGCATCACTGCCAGCAAAAATACTGCAATCAACTTTTTCATCAGCCAGTCACCCTTTCCGGAACCGGTTTGGTCTTCTCAAGCCTTGTGTAGAACGGCATCAGCAGGAAGTAGGCGAAGTACAACACCGTGCACACCTGCGAGAGCAATGTGCGCCCCGGCGTTGGTGCCAGTACCCCCAACACGCCGAGGATGACGAAGGCTATGCAGAACACCAGCAGGAAGACCTTGCTGATCCAGCCCTTGTAACGCATGGAGCGCACCGGGCTGCGGTCGAGCCATGGCAATACGAACAGCACGGCGATGGCAGCGCCCATCGCGATCACGCCCAGCAGCTTGTCGGGCACCGCGCGCAAGATCGCGTAGAACGGCGTGAAGTACCAGACCGGCGCGATATGCTCAGGCGTCTTGAACGCGTTGGCCTGCTCGAAGTTGGGTTTTTCCAGGAAGTAACCACCCATTTCCGGGAAGAAGAACACCACTGCGCAGAACACGAAGAGGAACACCACTACCCCGACAATGTCTTTGACGGTGTAGTACGGATGGAACGGGATGCCGTCGAGCGGGATACCGTTCTCGTCCTTTTTCTTCTTGATGTCGACCCCATCCGGGTTGTTCGAACCCACCTCGTGCAGGGCCAGAATATGCAGCACGACCAGCCCGAGGATCACGATTGGCAGGGCCACCACATGCAGCGCGAAGAAGCGGTTGAGGGTAATGCCGGAGATCAGGTAATCGCCGCGAATCCACTGGGTAAGGTCGCCGCCAATCACCGGGATGGCACCAAACAGCGAGATGATCACCTGGGCACCCCAGTACGACATCTGCCCCCACGGCAGCAGGTAGCCCATGAAGGCCTCTGCCATCAGCGCCAGGTAGATCAGCATGCCGAACAGCCACACCAACTCGCGTGGCTTCTGGTAGGAGCCGTAGAGCAGGCCGCGGAACATGTGCAGGTAGACTACGATAAAGAACGCCGAAGCCCCCGTAGAATGCAGGTAGCGCAAGATCCAGCCGTACTCCACGTCACGCATGATGTACTCGACCGAAGCAAAGGCCTCTTCAGCCGAGGGCGTGAAGCTCATGGTCAACCACACGCCGGTGACGATCTGATTGACCAGCACCAGCAGCGCCAGCGAGCCGAAGAAATACAGGAAGTTGAAGTTCTTGGGCGCGTAATACTTGCTCAGGTGGTCTTCCCACATCTTGGTGGCGGGGAAGCGAGCGTCAATCCAGTCCATGAACTTGCTCATCATGCTTTCTCCTGGTCGACGCCGATGACGACGATGTCATCCGACTCGTAAGAGTGCGGTGGCACTGGCAGGTTGAGAGGCGCCGGCTGCGACTTGTACACACGGCCAGCCAGGTCATAGTGGGAGCCGTGGCAGGGGCAGAAATAGCCACCCACCCATTTCGGCCCCAGGTCGGCGGGCGCGACTTCCGGGCGGAAGGTCGGCGAGCAGCCCAGGTGCGTGCACAGGCCTACGAGGATGAGCAGTTCTGGCTTGATGGAGCGAACTTCCGGGTCGACGTAGGCCGGCTGCTCCGACGCTTTCGACTCAGGGTCAGACAGCTCCCCAGTGAGTTTCTTGAGATTCCCGAGGATTTCTTGCGTTCGCCGCACGATGAAAACGGGCTGACCTCGCCATTCGGCGACCATCTGCTGCCCAGGCTCCACCTTGGCGATATTCACCTTCACCGGTGCACCGGCAGCCTTTGCCTTGGCACTGGGAAACCATGACCCCACGAACGGTACCGCAGCCCCCACTGCCCCCGCTGCCCCGACCACGGATGTCGCGGCTACGAGGAAGCGGCGCCGGCCTGCGTTGACGCCGTCATTGCTCATTCAGTCCTCTCCCATCAGCTTGCTTGGCCTGTTGAACCAGGCCTGTACTTAGGTAATGTCTGTGGCACTAAAAATTGGCCGCCATGGTAAGAAACAAATCCACACAGTGACAAGGTGATTAGCCGGAGTACGGCTACAACCCTCGCTTTGCTTGATCTGCGTCTATGCGACGGGTCGCCCCAGACATGCTGACAGGTTAGTTCAAGACATAAAAAAAGCCCGGTTCCAAGGAACCGGGCTTTTTTCGACTGCCGAAGCGGTATTAACGCTTGGAGTACTGAGGACGCTTACGCGCTTTACGCAGACCCACTTTCTTACGCTCGACTTCACGAGCGTCGCGGGTAACGAAGCCAGCACGACGCAGAGCGCCACGCAGAGTTTCGTCGTATTCCATCAGAGCGCGGGTGATACCGTGACGGATCGCACCGGCTTGACCGCTGACACCACCACCGGCAACGGTGACGTAGATGTCGAACTTCTCGGTGGTTTCGGTCAGCTCGAGTGGCTGACGAACAACCATGCGAGCGGTTTCGCGACCGAAGAACACGTCCAGAGAACGGTTGTTGATGGAGATGTTACCAGTACCCGGACGCAGGAAAACGCGAGCGGTTGCGGTCTTGCGACGGCCAGTGCCGTAATTTTGAGTCGCCGACATAATGAACTATCCCGTTAGATCTTCAGTTCTTGAGGCTGCTGAGCAGTGTGTGGGTGAGCAGCACCCGCGTACACTTTCAGCTTACGGTACATGTCGCGACCCAGCGGGTTCTTCGGCAGCATGCCTTTGACCGCGGTTTCGATAACACGCTCAGGGGCTTTGGCGATCAACTTCTCGAAGTTGATTTCCTTGATGCCGCCTGGGAAGCCGGAGTGGGAGTAGTACATCTTGTCGGAAGACTTGGCGCCAGTTACACGGATCTGCTCGGCGTTGATGACGACGATGTAGTCGCCGGTGTCAACGTGAGGGGTGTATTCTGGTTTGTGTTTGCCACGCAGACGGCTAGCGATTTCGGTAGCCAGACGACCCAGGGTCTGACCAGCGGCGTCGACTACGAACCACTCGCGCTTTACTGTTTCCGGTTTAGCAGTAAAAGTTTTCATTCTCTAAAGCCTCAGAGGCCGCCCAGCGAAAAATAGACGGCGAATCTTACTGGATAGTGCACAGCTTGCCAAGGGCAAGCGCGCAGCCGAACACAGACGCTTTTGGGGGCTCGGGTCGGGCACGCCAATGTTCGACGGGGTTCTTCCTGCGCGGCGGTGCATCACTCCCACCACACGGAGAGGTGCCGAATTATCCAGATTGCGCGAAAAATTTCAACCTGCTTTTATGGGCTTCTTTGCCAAGGAGTGTTTTCCCGATGGAATACCGCAAGCTCGGCCGTACCGACCTCGACGTCAGCGCCCTGTGCCTGGGCACCATGACCTGGGGCGAGCAGAATGACGAGGCCGAGGCCTTTGCCCAGATCAATCGGGCCAAGGCCAGCGGGGTCAACTTCATCGACACCGCCGAAATGTACCCGGTCCCTCCCCGCCCCGAAACCTACGCCGCCACCGAACGCATCATCGGCAACTGGTTCCGCCAGCACGGCGACCGCGATGACTGGATCCTGGCCAGCAAGGTGGCAGGCCCCGGCAACGGCATCAGCCATATCCGCGATGGCCAGCTCAAGCACAACCGCCAGCACATCGTTGCAGCGCTGGACGCCAGCCTCGAACGGCTAAGCACCGACCGCATCGACCTTTACCAGTTGCACTGGCCGGAACGCAGCACCAACTTCTTCGGCAAGCTGGGCTACCAGCATCTGCCCCACGACCACTTCACCCCGCTGGAGGAAACCCTGGAAGTGCTCGATGAACAGGTGCGGGCGGGCAAGATCCGCCACATCGGCCTGTCCAACGAAACGCCGTGGGGCACCATGAAGTTCCTGCAGCTGGCGGAAAGCCGCGGCTGGCCGCGCGCGGTGTCGATCCAGAACCCGTACAACCTGCTCAACCGCAGCTTTGAAGTGGGCCTGGCGGAAGTGGCCATCCGCGAGCAGTGCGGCCTGTTGGCGTACTCGCCACTGGCCTTCGGCATGCTCTCGGGCAAATACGAGAACGGCGCGCGCCCGGAAAAAGGCCGCCTCACCCTGTTCAGCCGCTTCGCCCGCTACTCCAACCCGCAAACCGTGGCGGCCTGCAGCCGCTATGTGCAACTGGCCCGAGACCATGGCCTGGATCCGGCACAGATGGCCCTGGCGTTCGTGACACGCCAGCCGTTCGTGACCAGCAACATCATTGGTGCCACCGACCTGGTGCAACTGGAGAGCAACCTCAAGAGCGTGGAGCTGAACCTGAGTGACGAGCTGTTGGCGGCTATCGAAGCGATCCATCAGGACCAGCCGAACCCTGCGCCGTAGCCGGGAGGGGGCCGCGTTGCGGCCCTTTCTCGACACAAGGCCGCTGCTACATTCTGCGGGGTAGACACAATCGCCAAAAAATAAGACGATCCAGCCGGTGATTGACCACTCTACCCTATAAGAACAATGACAATGATGTTTACCCAACCCTCCGCGTCGTTGCGGCGCGTCAGCATCCTGGCCATTGACAAGGTGTTCGCTTCGACCTTGATGCAGGCCAAGGATTTCTTCCACCTCGCCAGCCTGCGTTACAGCAAGCAGCTGGGCCTGGGCTTGCAGCCCATGTTCGAGATCAGCCTGGTGAGCCCGGACGGGCAGCCCGTGGACAGCTTCAGCAATGTGCAGCTGCCGGTCGATGGCGGCCTGGACGATGCCGATGTGATCATCCTCCCCGCCTTCTGGGAAGACTTCGACAACCTGTTGCAGCAGTACCCACAGGTGCTGCCATGGCTGCGCGCGCAGCATGCGCGGGGCGCAGTGCTCTGCGCCGAGGCCAGCGGGGTGTTCTGGCTGGCTGAGTCAGGCCTGCTCGACGGTAAGGAGGCGACTACCTACTGGCGCTTTTTCGCCAGTTTCGCCGAACGCTTCCCGAAGATCCGGCTGAACCAGGACAAGCACCTGACCGATGCCGACAACCTCTACTGCGCTGGCGGCACCACTTCGGCCTGCGACCTGTACATCTACCTGATCGAGCGTTTCTGCGGCGCCAACGTCGCCCGTGCCGTGGCCCGCGACATTCTCTATGAGGTGCAACGCAACTACACCCCTGGCCGCATGGGCTTTGGTGGCCAGAAGCTGCACCAGGACCTGATCATCCTGCAGATCCAGCATTGGCTGGAGGAACACTTCGCCGACAAATTCCGCTTCGAGGACGTCGCCCGCAACCATGGCATGAGCATCCGCAACTTCATGCGTCGTTTCCAGGGCGCGACCGGCGACAAGCCATTGCATTACCTGCAGCGGCTACGGATCGAAACGGCCAAAGGGTTGCTGTCCAGTACGCGCAAGAGCATCAAGACCATCAGTTATGAGGTCGGCTACGACGATGCGAGCTTCTTCGCGCGGCTGTTCCGCCAGCATACGGAGTTGTCGCCGAACCAGTATCGGCAGCAGTTCATGCAAGAGGCCTGAAATGGCTGGGGCCGCTGTGTGAGCGGGCTTGCCCGCTCACACATCGATCACGCAAGGTTGAGCAAGACAGTTGCTCCCACAACTGTAATGATTACGGCTTGTGCGCGCGCGACAGGAATTCGTGCGACTGCATTTCCAGCAACCGGCTCAGGGTACGCTGGAACTCGAACGCCAGCCGCCCACCGGTGTACAGGTCTTTGAGCTCCACCTCAGCCGAAATGATCAGCTTGACGTTGCGGTCGTAGAACTCGTCCACCATGTTGATGAAGCGCCGGGCGATGTCGTCGGTGGCGACACTCATCTGCTCGACGTTGCTCAGCAGCACGGCATGGAAGATCTTGCCCAGTTCGATGTAGTCGTTCTGGCTGCGCGGCCCGTCACACAGGGCGCGGAAGTCGAACCAGGCGACGTCGTCACAGGTACGCAGGGCGTGGATCGGGCGGTTTTCGATCATCAGTACGTCATTGTCGACAGCCTGGGTGCACTCCGGCGTCAGCGCCTTGAAGCTTGCCCGCATGCTCTGCTCGGCCGCTTCGTTCAACGGGTAGTGGAACAGCTCGGCCTGCTCCAGGTGACGCAGGCGGTAGTCGACGCCGCTGTCGACGTTCACCACGTCGGTGTATTGCTTGATCATGGCGATGGCCGGCAAGAAGCGCGCACGTTGCAGGCCGTCCTTGTACAGGCCGTCCGGGACGATGTTGGAAGTCGCCACCAGCGATACGCCATTCTTGAACAGCTCTTCCATCAGGGTGCCGAGAATCATGGCATCGGTGATGTCGGAAACGAAGAATTCGTCGAAGCAGATCACCCGGGCTTCTTCACTGAAGCGCTTGGCAATGATGGTCAGCGGGTTCTTCTCGCCCTTGAGGGTTTTCATTTCCTCGTGCACGCGCTTCATGAAGCGGTGGAAGTGCGTACGCATCTTCTGCTTGAACGGCAGCGCCTCGAAGAAGGTATCGACCAGATAGGTCTTGCCTCGGCCTACTCCGCCCCAGAAATACAGGCCCTTGACCGGCGTCTGCTCCTTTTTGCCGAACAACTTGCCGAACACGCCGGGCTTGTTGTTCTGCGCGGCCACCAGGTCGTCGTACAGACGCTGGAGGTGACGCACCGCAGTTTCCTGCGCCGCATCATGGAAGAAGTCGGGACGTTTCAGATCTGCTTGATATCGTTCTAGGGGCGTCATGATTTCGTTAGCGAGGCAACAAAAAACGGGCCGTCACTGTAGCGACCGGCCCGCTTAATGGCAATCAGACTTGCGTCAAACTGTCTCAGTCCGCATGCAATCCCTGTAGGAGCGGCTTCAGCCGCGAACACGGGCGAAGCCCGTGCCATGCACCGCGGCGGATGCTTCGCGGATAAATCCGCTCCTACAAAAACTGTCTCAGTCCGCATGCAATCCCTGTAGGAGCGGCTTCAGCCGCGAACACGGGCGAAGCCCGTGCCATGCACTGCGGCGCCTGCTTCGCGGATCAATCCGCTCTTACGAAGGCTGGAGCGCTTCACGCAAGCGTTCGACGGCCGTGTCACGGGCTTCGGCGCTGTCGAACTGCGGCCCGTCGGCAACCTGCTCACCACCCAGCCACAGGCTGAAGCCCAGGCCTTCGACACGCACGTCGGCTTCGTCGCCCTGCTGCAGTTGCTTGCTCACGGCTCCCGCGCTCTTACCGTCGGCGAAGCTGCGCGACAGCAACAATTGCTCGCCATCGGCGGCCAGCAGGCGGAAGCGGAAGCTGCCGTCCTCATCACGGAAGCTGACGAAACGCGCGCTCTTGGCGGCTTTTTTCTTCACTTCGGTAGTGGCCTGCACGCTGCTGCGGAATGAG
Organism: Pseudomonas sp. NPDC012596; assembly: GCF_042902325.1. Lineage (NCBI taxonomy): Bacteria > Pseudomonadati > Pseudomonadota > Gammaproteobacteria > Pseudomonadales > Pseudomonadaceae > Pseudomonas > Pseudomonas sp. NPDC012596. The sequence continues at coordinate 232,040 of NZ_JBIBEB010000005.1, forward strand.
CGCAGGCCTACGGCCTCGCGCAGTTGCTCGAGGAACGGCGTGGCGATCTTGCGCGCCTTGGTGGCGCCAGCCAGAAGGATGTCTTCCAGGTCCGCTGGGCGCGAAATCAGCTGGTGATAGTGCTCGCGCTTCTCGGCCAACTGGCCGTCGAGCAACTGGAACAGCCGCTGCTTGGCATCACCCCAGCCCAGGCCCTGCAACAGTTCTTCGCGGAACTCGGCACATTGCGCCGGCGACGAGAAGGCCTGGAACAGGGTGAACAGGTGCGAGTTGTCCGGGTCCTTGGCTTCGCCGGGCGCACGCGAATCGGTGACGATGCGCGAGATGGCATCCTTCATGTCCTTGGCGCTGGTGAACAGCGGGATGGTGTTGTCGTAGCTCTTGGACATCTTGCGACCGTCCAGGCCCGGCAAGGTCGCCACGCTTTCCTCGATCACCGCCTCAGGCAGGGCGAAGAAGTCTTTGCCCTGGCCAAACAGGTGGTTGAAGCGCTGGCCGATATCTCGGGCCATTTCCACGTGCTGGATCTGGTCGCGACCGACCGGCACCTTGTGAGCGTTGAACATCAGGATGTCCGCAGCCATCAGCACCGGGTAGCTGTACAGGCCCATGGTCACGCCAGCATCCGGGTCTTCGCCGGCCTCGAGGTTCTTGTCCACCGAAGCCTTGTAGGCGTGCGCGCGGTTGAGCAGGCCCTTGGCCGCAACGCAGGTCAGCAGCCAGGTCAGCTCTGGGATCTCCGGAATGTCGGACTGGCGGTAGAACGTCACCTTGTCCGGGTCGAGGCCGCCGGCCAGCCAGGTGGCGGCGATTTCAAGGCGCGAACGCTGGATGCGCAGCGGGTCGTCGCACTTGATCAGGGCGTGGTAGTCGGCCAGGAAGTAGAACGAATCGGCACCCGGCTGCTGGCTGGCGACGATGGCCGGGCGGATGGCGCCGGCGTAGTTGCCCAGGTGCGGGGTGCCGGTGGTGGTGATACCGGTGAGAATGCGCGTGGTCATGGGTGTTCGCTTATTCAGGCTTGGCTCAATTCGAAAGGCGCGGCAGCAGCAGATCCTTCAGATCGGTCAGCTTGCCATGGAAGAAGTGTCCGCATTCTGCCACTTTCAGTAGCTCATGGGGGCGCGACAGGCTGTCGGACCATTCGTAAACCAACTGCGGCGCGACGACTTCGTCGGCATCGGGCTGCACCACGGTGATCGGGCAACGCTGGGGCAGCGGGAACTCTGCGGTCAGGCGCATCACTGCCGGGGCAATCATGAACAGCTGTTGCAGCGAGACATCGGCGCTTTCCAGCCGGCCCGCCAGGCTGGTAGCGACGAAACCACCGAACGAGAAACCCATCAGCACCAGCGGCAACTGCGGATGTTTTTCACGCAACCAGGCGGCGGCGGCCTCGGCATCAGCCACCTCGCCAGCGCCCATGTCATGGCTGCCGGCGCTCTGGCCCACGCCGCGGTAGTTGAAGCGCAGGGTCACGTAACCGGCATCACGCGCCGTGCGCTGCAGCGTCGAGACCACCTTGTTGAGCATGGTGCCGCCCTGGACCGGGTTGGGGTGGCAGATCAGCACCGCGCCGCGGGCGTCGGCCACGTCCAGGTACAAGGCTTCCAGCTGGCCGACAGGGCCGTCGATGAACAAGGGGGTTTCGCGGACAAGCAAGGCACTAACTCCGTGACCTCGAAGGGGGTCGATTCGTCTAGGTGAGGAATTCTGTTCTGATTTGCGATCGCTCGCGGTATACAGCGCAGGTCTGAGCCGTTAACGTAAAGCAAAGCCGTTTATAGAGGAAGGACTCGTGGAACTCTCGCTCCTTGTTTGGTTGTTGCCAACCCTGGCCCTGGTCATCGGTGTGGCGGTCGGTTTCATCGTGGCCCGCCTGCTGCCCAATGCGGCGCCCAGCAACACCCAGCGCCAACTGGATGACATCCAGAAGCGCTTCGACAGCTACCAGAACGAAGTGGTCACCCACTTCAACAGCACCGCCATGCTGGTCAAGAAACTGACCCAAAGCTACCAGGACGTGCAGGATCACCTGGCCGAAGGCGCCAACACCCTGGCCCTCGACGACGTCACCCGCCAGCGCCTGCTGGCTGCCCTGCACTCCGAAGCGGCCCAAGGCCCACGTGACCGCCTGACGCCGCCGCGCGACACCGCCGAAGTGCCTCGAGACTACGCGCCAAAAACGCCAAACTCGCCGGGCATGCTCGATGAGAGCTACGGGCTCAAGCGCTGATGCGCTGAAATGAAACAAGGCCTCGCGAGAGGCCTTTTTCTTGATCTGGTTTTACCGGCCTCTTCGCCGGCAAGCCCGCTCCCAGAGAAAGAACAGTGCCCTTGAGGCCCCCGCTGTACCTCTAGGAGCCGGCTTGCCGGCGATAGGGCCAGACCAGGCCACCTATCTGCAAGACCCCAATGCCTGCTCCACATCCGCGATCAGGTCCTCGACATCCTCCAACCCCACCGACAACCGCACCAACCCCTCCGAAATGCCATGGTGCGCACGCTCCTGCGGCGTATAGCTCGAATGCGTCATGCTCGCCGGGTGCTGGGCCAGCGACTCGGCATCGCCCAAACTCACCGCGCGCGCAAACAGCTGCAAGGCGTTCATGAAGCGCCGCCCCGCTTCGATCCCACCTTTGAGCTCGAACGCAATCATTCCACCTGGCAAGCGCATCTGCCGCTGGGCCAGCGCATGCTGTGCAAACGATGGCAGCCCTGGGTAGTGGATAAGCTCGACCTGCGGTTGGCTCTCCAGAAACTCCGCCACCTGCTGCGCATTGGCGCAATGGCGGTCCATGCGCAGAGCCAAGGTCTTGATGCCCCGCATCAACAGCGAAGCGTCCTGCGGCGACAGCACCGCGCCGGTCATATCCTTCAGCCCTTCCAGACGAATCCGGTCAATCAGCGCCTTGCGCCCGACCACCAGGCCCGCCGTGATATCCCCGTGGCCGCTCAGGTATTTTGTCGCGGAATGCACCACCAAGTCGGCACCTATTTCCAGAGGCCGCTGCAAATAAGGGGTGCAATACGTGTTGTCGACCACGATATGCACGTCATGCCCACGCGCTGCGTCGGCCACCGCTGCGATATCGACCAGTTGCATGTTGGGGTTGGCCGGGGTTTCGAAGTAGATCATCCGTGTCTTGCGAGTGATCGCTGCCTTCAGCGCCTTGATGTCGTTAAGGTCCACATGATGGATCTTGACCCCGAACTCGCCGATGCCATGGTGCAGGAAAGCAAACGTGCAGCCATACAACGTACGCCCAACGATCAGCTCGTCGCCCGGCCGTAGCAGCGTCCACATTGTCGAAGTGATAGCCCCCATCCCCGACGCCAATGCCAGCCCCGCCTCGCCCCCTTCCAGTGATGCCATGCGCTGTTCCAGCAACGCCAACGTCGGGTTGGAAATGCGACTGTAGACGTGCCCACCCTCCTCCCCGGCAAAGCACGCCGCACCGTACTCAACGGTTGGGAAGGCATAAGTAGCAGTCTGATACACCGGCGGCACCAAGGCACCGCCGTGGGAAAGCGGGTCGTAGCTGTGATGAATGGCACGTGTGGAGAAACCGTTGTTGTTATGGGAGTCGCGCATGGCAACAGCCTCTGGTGGTTTGCTATAAGCTTATGCCACCGAGCTGCCCGAATTTTTCCAAAGTTGCCCACACACTTGCGGGTTAATTGGAATAAAAACAACAAAAAGCACACCAGGAGGGCAAACCATGCCTGCAAGCCTCGACCGCACCGACCGCGCCCTGCTCGCCGCCCTGCAGGACAACGCCCGCCTCACCGTCTCCGAACTTGCCGACCAGGTAGCATTGACCACTTCGCCCTGCTGGCGGCGGGTCAAACTGCTGGAGGACAACGGCTACATCACTGGCTACCAGGCGATTCTTTCGCCCAAGTCACTGGGGTTCGGCGTCACCGCCTTCGTCAGCATCATGATGGATTCCCACACCAAGGACATGGCCTTGGCGTTCGAAAAGCGGCTGATGGAAATTCCCGAGATCGTGGCCTGCCACAACATCTCCGGCCGCTATGACTTCTTGCTGGAAATCCTGGCGCGGGACCTGGAGTCGTTTGGCGAATTTACCCGGGAAGTGCTGCAGCGGTTGCCGGGGGTGAAGGAGATTTATTCGAGTTTTTCCTACAAGGCGGTTAAGGAAAAACGCGTGATTCCCGTGTCGGAAACGCATATCTGAATCAGATCATTTAAACCGGTGGGAACACGCCTACCGGTTGCCAGGTCGCGCCTGAAGCCTGGTAGAGATCATCCAGCAGCTGAGCATTGTCGAAAATGGCGTGCAGCTAACAGCAAACCTTGATTCAAAGAAGCCTGAGCGCACACACCGTTTGGGCGGGCCACCCAGCCAAGAATATTCCTACAGTCATTGAGAAAAAAACTCACGCGCATTACAGCATCATGAATATTCACATCCCTAACCAGGACGCCCATGATTTCAGCAGCTCTTCAAGAGAGAAACACTGACATGGCCGCTCACCTCCCAGATCACATCGCAAAAAAGCTGGCAGAACGAATTTTCCACGACTTCGACGATTTCTCCCAAGCCTTCTGGCTGGCAATCGCCGAAGACCCCATCTACTCCCACCAATTCATCCCCTCCCAGCTCAACCGCATCAAACGGGGCTGGCCTCCCCGCGCGCCCTTCCGTGATACCGCAAAAGGCCTGCGTTCTTACCAGATCTGCCATCTCACCCCACCCGAATTCGGCGGCCTGAGGTATGACGCCGACAACCTGCGCATCATGAGCGTCATGCAGTACGCGCTCTCTTCGGAGGTGGCGTGGTGATCAGCCAAAAACACAACCTCGCGGAATACACCTATGCCGAGTTCGAGTCCGTGGTGGAAGAATTGCTGCAGGCTGCCGGCACTTCAGCTTGGCAAGATCGCCTGCTGGAGCACTTCATCGCTGTAGCAGGCCACCCCGACGGCTCGGACCTCATCTACTACACCGAAACCGCACACGAATGCTGCGCCGAGCAGGTGATCGCACAGGTGGTGGCTTGGCGAAAATCGCAGGGACTTGCCTTGTTCAAGGATACGAAATGAGAAAAACTGCACTCTTGTTGATCCCGATTTTGTCAGGATGTATGCATGGGAGACCCCTGCTTTTACCTGATAAGCAGGACCTGAAGTTCGCTTGCGACATGGACCCCTATAAACAAGGGTGCGAGAGGCAAAGCGACTACGATCAGCATTTCAAATCGATTGAGGGCAAGAAAGCCAGCTGGACCAAGGCTGTTGAATAGCGGCTTGGTCAACAGCGCGGTCAGATCGGAGAGCGGTCATGAGCAGTGAGGTACAGCGGTATGAGAACGACATTAAAAGAAAGGTACAGCAAGCACTGAACAACTATCCGGAACTGGTGCGACAAATACGGATAGGTACAATCTTGCATCGGGTTCAACCTTCCCGCTACGACGCCAACCCTGTCCACTGCCGCGCCGATTCCGATACCCGCTACGCTGACACTGCCAAACGGGTCGGCGTTTATTACTTGGGTTTCACTGAAGAAGTTGCGTTGGCGGAGTCTTTTCAGCCTGGCCAGGGCGTTGATGATCAGCCGGTACGCCTTTCTCAACTGGAGCAGACGTCGCTGCACCGGCTCAAGGCTGCTCGCGATCTGAATGTCGTAGACGTTGCCGCCTTGGCGAACAGGGCCACTCATCACAAATTGCGAGATATCGTACAGGCCAAGGGGCAAGGCAGGCAGGGATACGCCCTGACGCAGAGATTCAGCCAGGCGTGCATGCAGCTATTGAGATTGACGGGCTGCTTTACCAGTCAGCGGTGTACACCGTAACCGGCTCGATGAATGGCTGCAATGTTGTTTTGTTCGAAGGCCGCACACTCCAAGTTCTAGCGATGAGCCATCGGCTTGTATTAGAGGCGGTACTCTCGAATGGTCAAACTGCCATCGAATTTCTGGACAGCCTGGGTGTTGCCCTGGAGTAACGGCTCCAGCACTCGACCTTCGATAAGGTCCGCGATTCACTGCCCCGCCTCCATGGCATTTACGTAGTCCCGCTTGATGATTGCCAAGGCATCGCTGTCGTCCAGCAACTCGAAACGTGGCACTTCATTGCTCGGCTCCCCAGGCTCGGAATAATCCATTTTGCCGACCAGGTGCTGAACCAGAAAATTCATGGCCTCGGTATCAGCAGGGTCGACATCGAGCGCCTTGATCAGAGTCGCAACAACCGCCCGTGGCTTGTTATCGGCAAACTGAAACGCTGGGTAGTATTTTCTGCGGTTACCGATGTTGGTGTAAGCCAGCAGGTAGCCAGCCTTGGTCTTCTGGCTCAGTGCTTGTTTGGTAATACCCAATATCTCGTGCGCGGCTTTGGGGTCCAGTAACTCGCAACGGCTGGCTACACGCTCAAAGGCGCGCGCTTTCATCCTGGCCGCCGCTTCCTGATTGCGCGTTGCGACACTTCGCTTCGAGTCCACGTCTACCTTCGCCAGTGCGGCAAACGCTTTTTCGTCGGCAAGGGCCACGGCTTTAAGCACTACCGCTGCCGATGCGCGGGCAAGATGCTCTTCAAATCGCTCACGCAATGCCGCTTTGGCTGCCTCGAGGTGAGCGATTGCGGGGGGGATTTCTTTGTGCGCAGCAGTCGTCATGGTACCTCCTCAGGGGCTAAATAGACCCTCAAGGCACAGCCTAGACCGAGCTAACGACACTGTCAACTTGTCAATCTGTTCAACTGTCAACCCGCCACGAGTTTCGAGCCATGCACGCTTCATAAACAAAAAACCCCGCCGAAGCGGGGTTTTGCATGGCAGCCAGTACTTAGATCGCGCCACGCTGACGCAGCACATCCAGCACCAACTTGACGCCTTCGTCGACACTGGTGTTCTGGGTATCGATCACCAGGTCAGCATCCAGTGGCACATCGAACGGGAAGCTTTCACCCGGGATGTTGTCGCCACCGGCAGCGTACAGGCCCTGCGGGTCGCGCTCACGGCAGGCCAGTGGCGAGGCCTGGACGTAAACGGTCACTAGGCGCTCCTTGCCAATCAGTGCCTTGGCCTGTTCGCGGCCTTCGGCATCCGGGGCCACGAACGCGGCCAGGGTCAGCAGGCCGGCTTCGTTGAACTGGCGCGCCACATGGGCAGCGCGGCGCCAGTTCTCGGTGCGGCCAGCGCGGTCTTGTGGCAGGCCCTTGTTCAGGTCGTGGCGCAGGTTCTGGCCATCGAGCACGTACACCGCACGGCCCATGTCGAACAGCTTGCGCTCGACGGCGTAGGCCAGGGTGCTCTTGCCAGCGCCGGACAGGCCGCTGAACAGCACGGTGGCCGGCTGCTGGCCGAAGCGCAGCGCACGCTCTTCGGTGGAAACGTGGGCCAGCTTGCCATGCTGACCGGTGCTGCCGTGTGGCAGCACTGGCGGGGCGATGATCATGCCGGCGCCGACGGTGCCGTTGGTCAGGCGGTCGATGACGATGAACGCACCGGTGGTGCGGTTGCTGTCGTAGCCGTCCAGGGCGATGGCGCTGTCCAGCGACACCTTGACGCGACCGATCTCGTTCAGCTGCAGCGCGCTGGCTGCGTCCTTCTCGAGCGTGTTCACATCGACCTTGTGGGTAATGCTTGCGATCGAGCCCGGCACATAGCTGGTGGCGCGCTTGATGTCGTATTTCTTGCCTGGGAGCATCGGCTCTTCGGCCATCCACACCAGCATGGCGTCGAACTGATCGGTCACCGGCGGCACGTTGTCGGCATGTACCAGCAGGTCGCCACGGGAGATGTCGATCTCGTCTTCCATGGTCAGGGTCACGGCCTGGCCTGGGCCGGCGTTTTCCAGTTCACCTTCGTAGGTGACGATCGATTTGACCCGGCTGCTCTTGCCCGAAGGCAGTACGACGATTTCGTCACCCTTGTGCACCACGCCGCTGGCGAGTGTGCCGGCAAAGCCGCGGAAGTTCAGGTTCGGGCGGTTGACGTACTGCACCGGGAAGCGCAGGTCGGTGAAGTTGCGGTCGGCAGCCACTTCCACGGTTTCGAGGATTTCCATCAGCGCAGGGCCGGTGTACCACGGCGAACGCTCGCTGCGGTTGACCACGTTGTCGCCCTTGAGCGCTGACATCGGCACGAAGTGCAGGCTGCTCGGGGTCAAGTTGATGGCCTCGGCAAACTTCAGGTAGTCAGCCTTGATTGCCTCGAAGACGCCTTCATCGAAGCCTTTGAGGTCCATCTTGTTGACCGCGACGACGATGTGCTTGATGCCCAGCAACGAGGCAATGTAGCTGTGGCGACGGGTCTGGGTTTGCACGCCATAGCGGGCATCGACCAGGATGATCGCCAGGTCACAGGTGGATGCACCGGTGGCCATGTTGCGGGTGTACTGCTCGTGGCCCGGGGTGTCGGCGATGATGAACTTGCGCTTGGCGGTGGAGAAGTAGCGGTAGGCGACATCGATGGTGATGCCCTGCTCACGCTCGGCCTGCAGGCCGTCGACCAGCAGCGCCAGGTCGACTTCTTCGCCGGTGGTGCCGGACTTCTTCGAATCACGAGTGATGGCTTCGAGGTGGTCCTCGTAGATCATCTTCGAATCGTGCAGCAGGCGCCCGATCAGGGTGCTCTTGCCGTCATCCACGTTGCCGCAGGTGAGGAAACGCAGCAGTTCTTTGCGCTCGTGCTGAGCCAGATAAGCGAGGATGTCTTCGCTGATCAAATCGGATTGGTGCGACATGGAGTAACCCTGAAAATTAGAAGTAGCCCTGACGTTTTTTGTCTTCCATGGAACCGGCGCCATCGTGGTCGATGACCCGGCCCTGGCGCTCGGAAGTGCGCGTCAGGAGCATTTCCTGAATGATGTCGGTCAGCGTTTCGGCTTCCGACTCGACAGCGCCCGTCAACGGGTAGCAACCGAGGGTACGGAAACGCACCTTCTTCTTGACGATGCGGGCTTTCTCTTCCTCGGAGAGGTGCTCGAGAATGCGCTCGTCGTCGATCATGATCAGGGTGCCGTTCTTCTCGATCACTTCACGCTCGGCGGCGAAGTACAGCGGCACGATCGGGATGCCTTCGAGGTAGATGTACTGCCAGATGTCCAGCTCGGTCCAGTTCGACAGCGGGAAGACGCGGATCGACTCGCCTTTGTTGACCTTGCCGTTGTATACGTTCCACAGCTCGGGGCGCTGATTTTTTGGGTCCCAGCGGTGCTTGCTGTCACGGAACGAGTAGACACGCTCCTTGGCCCGCGACTTCTCTTCGTCGCGGCGGGCTCCGCCGAAGGCGGCGTCGAAACCATGCTTGTCCAGTGCCTGCTTGAGGCCCTGGGTCTTCATGATGTCGGTGTGCTTGGAGCTGCCATGGGTGAACGGGTTGATGCCCTGCGCCACACCCTCTGGGTTGACGTGGGTGATCAGCTCCAGGCCCATTTCCTCGACCATCTTGTCGCGGAAGCTGTACATCTCCTGGAATTTCCACTGGGTGTCGACGTGCATCACCGGGAACGGCAGCTTGCCCGGGAAGAAGGCCTTGCGCGCCAGGTGCAGCATCACGGCGGAATCCTTGCCGATCGAGTACAGCATCACCGGGTTGTCGAACTCGGCGGCCACCTCGCGGATGATGTGGATGCTCTCCGCCTCCAGCTGTTTCAAGTGCGTCAGTTTGTCGACCATGGCTACTCACGAAAAACGATCTTATGGACGGCCTTCGGGCCGTGTTCGAGCGAGCCACTTTATCACAGCGGCTGATTCTATTTAGGCGCCGGGCTAGATCGAAAAGGTCTAACGATATGACTGAGGGTTTGGCTATCAATGCACCGCCTTGCAGCTCAACCCCCGGCTCCCATAGGCTCACCACACACCTTGAAGCCTGCAGTATCCCTGTGGGAGCCGGCTTGCCGGCGATGAGGCCGGACCAGACCTCAAATCGGGTTCGGGCAATCGATGAACAGGTGCTCCACGGCAAACCGCCGGGCCAGGTAATCCCCCAGCGCCTGCACACCATAACGCTCGGTGGCATGGTGCCCGGCCGCAATGAAACTGACACCGTTTTCGCGGGCGCTGTGATAGGTCTGCTCGGACGCCTCGCCACTGATGAACAGGTCCACGCCGGCCGCAATCGCGGTGTCGATGTAGCCTTGCCCGCCGCCGGTGCACCAGCCGACCCGGCGGATCATCGCGTCGCCTTCGACCAGCAGCGGCTCACGCCCCATGACTTCCTGCACGCGACGGGCAAAATCCCGCGCGGTCATGGGCTCGGCCAGTGAGCCAACCAGCCCGACCACCTTGGGGTTCTCAGGGTCAAGCGGCCCCTCGACAGTGATGTCCAGCTGCCGCGCCAGTTGCACGTTGTTGCCGACTTCCGGGTGCACGTCCAAGGGCAGATGGAACGCCAGCAGGCTGATGTCGTGCTTGAGCAGGGTCTTCAAGCGGCGCTGCTTGATGCCGGTGATGCACGGGTTCTCGCCCTTCCAGAAATAGCCGTGGTGCACCAGTATCAGGTCGGCCTCGGCCTCGACCGCCGCATCCAGCAACGCTTGGCTGGCGGTAACGCCGCTGACGATGCGGCTGACCTGCGGCCGGCCTTCGACCTGCAGGCCATTGGGGCAGTAATCCTGGATTTTCGCACTGCCCAGGTAGCGCTCGGCTTCCTCGACCAGGGTATTGAGGGCGACGGCCATGGAAAATCTCCTCGAAATCTGCACGTTCAACGGGAACAACGCCCGTATAATGGCCGCCATTATGGGCCGTCGCCGGCGTTGGGGAAACCGGTGTATGATCGCGCGCGTTTGCGCCCCGCCGCGCCATCATGGCTCTCGCCCACTCCCAGGATTCGTTCATGTTCAAGGCTTTGCGTTATTTTGGCTGGCCCCTGCTTACCGGCATTCTGATTGCCATGCTGATCATCCAGCGCTTCCCGCAATGGGTCGGCCTGCCGAGCCAGGACGTCAACCTGCAACAGGCGCCACAAACCACCCAGATCATGCAGGGCCCGGTGTCCTACGCCGATGCCGTGACCCTCGCCGCACCAGCGGTGGTCAACCTGTACACCACCAAAGTGGTGAACAAGAGCGCCCACCCCTTGTTCGAAGACCCGCAGTTCCGTCGCTTCTTCGGCGACAACCTGCCCAAACAGCGGCGCTGGGAATCGAGCCTCGGCTCAGCGGTGATCATGAGCCCCGAGGGCTACCTGCTGACCAACAACCACGTCACCAGCGGCGCCGACCAGATTGTCGTGGCGCTCAAGGACGGCCGTGAAACCCTGGCCCGGGTGATCGGCAGCGACCCCGAAACCGACCTTGCGGTATTGAAGATCGACCTCAAGAGCCTGCCGGCGATCACCATTGGCCGTTCCGACAGCATTCACATCGGTGACGTCACCCTGGCCATCGGCAACCCCTTCGGCGTCGGCCAGACCGTCACCATGGGCATCATCAGCGCCACCGGCCGCAACCAGCTGGGCCTGAACAATTACGAAGACTTCATCCAGACCGACGCTGCGATCAACCCGGGCAACTCCGGCGGCGCGCTGGTCGATGCCAACGGCAACCTGGTCGGCATCAACACGGCGATCTTTTCCAAATCCGGCGGTTCGCAGGGCATCGGCTTCGCCATCCCGGTCAAGCTGGCCCTGGAAGTGATGAAGTCAATCGTCGAGCATGGCCAGGTGATCCGTGGCTGGCTGGGTATCGAAGTGCAGCCGTTGAGCCAGGAGCTGGCCGAGTCGTTCGGCATGGAGGGGCGCCCGGGCATCGTAGTGGCGGGGATCTTCCGCGACGGCCCGGCGCAGAAGGCCGGGTTGCAACTGGGCGACGTGATCCTCAGCATCAACGGCGAACCGGCCGGTGACGGGCGCAAGTCGATGAACCAGGTGGCGCGGATCAAGCCCAACGAGAAGATCACCATCGAGGTGATGCGCAATGGGCAGCAGTTGAAGCTGATCGCCGAGGTGGGGCTGCGGCCGCCGCCTGCTCCGGCAGCTGCCCCAAAAGAAGAGAAATAACAGAAGGGCTGCTTTGCAGCCCATCGCCGGCAAGCCGGCTCTCACAAGTTCTGCGCATATCCTGAGAGCGGCGCCGTACCTGTGGGAGCCGGCTTGCCGGCGATGGGCCGCAGAGCGGCCCCAGTTGCATCAGTGCAGGATCTGGCTGAGGAAGAGTTTGGTCCGGTCACTGCGCGGCCGGTCGAAGAAATCATCCGGCGCCGCCTGCTCCACGATCTCCCCCTTGTCCATGAAGATCACCCGGTTCGCCACGGTGCGGGCAAAGCCCATCTCGTGGGTCACGCAGAGCATGGTCATGCCGTCCTCGGCCAGGCCAACCATGGTGTCGAGCACTTCCTTGACCATTTCCGGGTCCAGCGCCGAAGTCGGCTCGTCGAACAGCATGATCTTCGGCTTCATGCACAGCGCCCGGGCAATCGCCACGCGCTGCTGCTGGCCACCGGACAACTGCCCGGGGAACTTGTGCGCCTGCTCCGGAATACGTACCCGCTCCAGGTAATGCATGGCGATTTCCTCGGCCTTGCGCCGCGGCATCTTGCGTACCCACATCGGCGCCAGGGTGCAGTTTTCGAGGATGGTCAGGTGCGGGAACAGGTTGAAGTGCTGGAACACCATGCCCACCTCGCGGCGGATTGCCTCGATCTGCTTCAGGTCGTTGGTCAGCTCCACGCCATCGACCACGATGCGGCCCTGCTGGTGTTCTTCCAGGCGGTTAAGGCAGCGGATGGTGGTGGACTTGCCCGAGCCGGACGGCCCGCACAGCACGATACGTTCGCCCTGACGCACGTTCAGGTTGATGTCCTTGAGTACATGGAACTGGCCGTACCATTTGTTCACGCCCTGCATCTGGATGATGCCTTCGAGGCCAGCAGGCTGCTTGATCGCTTCACTCATTTCGAAACTCCTAACGCTTGTGGCCAGTATCCAGCTTGCGCTCCAGGTGCATGGAGTAGCGGGACATACCGAAACAGAAGATCCAGAACACCAGGGCGGCAAACACGTAGCCCTCGGTGGCCATGCCCAGCCAGGCCGGGTCGGCGGCGGCTTGCTTGACGCTGTTGAGCAGGTCGAACAGGCCGATGATGATCACCAGGCTGGTGTCCTTGAACAGGGCGATGAACGTGTTGACGATGCCAGGAATAACCAGCTTCAGGGCCTGCGGCAGGATTACCAGGCCCATCGAACGCCAGTAGCCCAGGCCCATGGCCGCGGCCGCTTCGTATTGCCCTTTGGGGATGGCCTGCAGGCCGCCGCGTACCACCTCGGCGATGTACGCCGACTGGAACAGGATCACGCCGATCATCGCCCGCAGCAGCTTGTCGAAACTCATGCCCTCGGGCAGGAACAACGGCAGCATCACCGACGACATGAACAGCACGGTGATCAACGGCACACCCCGCCAGAACTCGATAAAGGTCACGCAGACCACTTTCACCGCTGGCATCCGCGAACGGCGCCCCAGCGCCAGCAAGATACCCAGCGGCAAGGCGCCGACGATGCCCACGGTGGCTATCACCAAGGTCAGCATCAGCCCGCCCCACTGGCTGGTCGGCACGCTTTCCAGGCCCAGGTAGCCGCCATGCAGCAGCGTGTAGGCGAGGATCGGGTACAGCACCAGGAAGCCCAGGCCGTACACGGCCTTGCGCGGGAACCGCTTGATGAACAAAGGCGCAGCGCCAAGCACGGCAAGCCACACGGTCAGGTCCACGCGCCAGCGCAGTTCGGCCGGGTAGTAGCCATACATGAACTGGCCGAAGCGTTGCTGGATGAACACCCAGCAGGCACCCTCCTTGGTGCAATCGGCGCGCGTGGTGCCGACCCAGTTGGCGTCGATCAACGCCCACTGCAGCAACGGTGGCACGATCAACCACACCAGGTACACGGCGAACAGGGTCAGCAGGGTGTTGAGCCAACTGGAGAACAGGTTGGCACGCATCCAGGCGAATACGCCGACGGTTTTCACCGGTGGCGGCATGTCAGGTTTGAAAACATGAGCATTCACGGGCGTATCCTCACCGCTCGATCAGCGCAATGCGCTTGTTGTACCAGTTCATCAGCAGCGAAATGCTGATGCTGATGGCGAGATAGACACTCATGGTGATGGCAATCACCTCGATGGCCTGGCCGGTCTGGTTGAGCACGGTACCGGCGAACAGCGAGACCATCTCCGGGTAGCCGATACCGGCTGCCAGCGATGAGTTTTTCGCCAGGTTCAGGTACTGGCTGGTCAGCGGCGGAATGATCACCCGCAAGGCCTGAGGGATGATCACTTTGCGCAGGGTCGGGCCCTCGCGCAGGCCGAGCGAACGGGCGGCTTCGGTCTGGCCATGGCTGACCGAACGGATCCCCGAGCGCACGATTTCGGCGATGAACGCGGCGGTATAGATAGTCAGTGCCAGCGTCAGCGCCAGCAGCTCGGGTATCAGCACCCAGCCGCCCACGAAGTTGAAGCCCTTCAGCTGCGGTACTTCCCAGTGCACCGGGCTGCCGAACAGCAACGCACACAGGCCGGGGATGGCAATCAGCAGCGCCAGCCCCACCCAGAACTTGTGGAACGGTTCGCCGGTTTCGTTGAAGCGCTTGTTGGCGTAACGCACCATCGCCACGATAGCCACGATCGCCAGCACCACGGCAACGACAAACGGCCAGAAGCCATCAGCCATGGCAGCGCCAGGCATGTTCAGGCCACGGTTGCTGATGAAGAACATATCGTCGATGTTGATGCTCCCCCGTGGCCCCGGCAGGGTCAGGAACACGGCGAAATACCAGAACAAGATCTGCAGCAACGGCGGGATGTTGCGGAAGGTTTCCACATACACCGTCGCCAGTTTGTTGATCATCCAGTTCGGGGACAGGCGCGCCACACCGATGATGAAGCCCAGCACCGTCGCCAGGATGACGCCGATGAAGGTCACCAACAGGGTGTTGAGCAGGCCGATGACGAACACCCGCGCGTAGCTGTCGGATTCCACATAGGGGATCAGATGCTGGGCGATACCAAAGCCGGCACTGCGGTCGAGAAAGTCGAAACCCGAGGTGATCCCCCGGTGCTGCAAGTTGGTTTGAGTGTTGTGGAACAGGTACCAGCCCAGGCCCACCACGAAGACGATCGTGAGAACCTGGAACAGCCACGCGCGCACACGCGGATCGTTCAGGGATAGCCCCTTTTGTGCGCCGATTCGATTTTGCATGAAGTGCCCCGGACAGTAGGGATTCGAACAGCCTGCGGCGGCGGGATGCCGCCGCAGGGTGCAGCCATCAGCGCACAGGTGGCGCGTACTGGATGCCGCCGTTGTTCCACAGGGCGTTCATGCCACGGTCGATCTTCAAGTCAGTGCTCTGGCCCAGGTTCTTCTCGAACACTTCGCCATAGTTGCCCACTTGCTTGACGATCTGCACTACCCAGTCCTTGGGCAGTTTGAGGTCCTTGCCGTACTCGCCGTCAGCGCCGAGCAAACGGGCGTTGTCCGGGTTCTTGGTCGATTTGGCTTCAGCCTCGACAGTCTTCGAGGTGATACCCGCCTCCTCGGCGTTGAGCATGGCGAACAGGGTCCACTTGACGATGCTGAACCACTCCTCGTCGCCTTTGCGCACCACTGGGCCCAACGGTTCCTTGGAGATGGTTTCCGGCAGCACCACGTAGTCGGTCGGCGCGGCCAGCTTGGAGCGCTGGGCGAACAGCTGCGACTTGTCCGAGGTCAGCACATCGCAACGGCCCGATTCCAGCGACTTGGCGCTTTCGTCAGAGGTGTCGAAGGTGATCGGGGTGTACTTCAGGCCATTGGCGCGGAAGTAGTCGGAAACGTTCAGCTCGGTGGTAGTACCGGCCTGGATGCAGATGGTCGCGCCATCGAGCTCCTTGGCACTGGAAACCCCCAGCTTCTTGTTGACCAGGAAGCCAACGCCGTCATAGTAGGTGACACCGGCAAACACCAGGCCCATGCCGGCATCGCGCGAGCTGGTCCAGGTGGTGTTGCGCGACAGCACGTCGACTTCGCCAGACTGCAGCGCAGTGAAGCGTTCCTTGGCGTTGAGCTGGCTGAACTTGACCTTGGTGGCGTCGCCGAACACGGCGGCGGCCACGGCGCGGCAGACGTCGGCATCGATACCGACGATCTTGCCCTGCGCATCAGGCACCGAGAACCCTGGAAGACCGTCGCTCACGCCACACTGGACGAAGCCCTTCTTCTTTACCGCATCGAGAGTGGCGCCGGCCTGGGCGGTGCTCACGGCGCCCAGCGCGGCGGCAGCGGTGAGGACTGCCAGGGTGGTTTTCAACATCTTCATTCACAACCTCCAAATCGCTCTTGTTGTATGAGCCGGAATTGCACCGCACCCTTATGAGGCGCATCCGACCCGTGTTGGCTTGTTCTTGGGTCAATTGGCGCAATGGGCTGTTCTATGACAGCCTTGCGTGCAAGGGTGTTACCGTGCCGGCCTGACCCTTGCATCGGATGTTCCATAGCAAACGGCGTACCACAGTCGACGGCTAAAGCGTTTAAGCGCACGTCAAGTAGGGAAAGTTGTATCGTTGCGACATTCTTTTTCTGACAATCATTTCCAGCGCCTTCTTTTTGCGCATGCCTTCACCAGATCCGCACACTTTCGGAGCAGTCATGACCAACCCGCTTATTCTCGAACCCCAGAAAACCGCAGACGCTTGTGTGATCTGGTTGCATGGCCTGGGCGCCGACCGTTACGACTTCCTACCGGTTGCCGAATTCATGCAGGAACGCCTGCTCAGCACGCGCTTCGTCATGCCCCAGGCGCCAACACGGCCGGTTACCATCAACGGCGGCTATGCAATGCCCAGCTGGTACGACATCAAGGCCATGACCCCGGCCCGCGCCATTGACGAAACGCAATTGGAAGAATCGGCCGAGCAGATCATTGCGCTGATCAAGGCCGAACAGGGCAAAGGCATCAACTTGTCACGGATCTACCTGGCGGGGTTCTCTCAAGGGGGCGCAGTGGTGCTGCACACTGCCTATATAAAGTGGCAAGAAGCGCTGGGCGGCGTGATCGCACTGTCCACCTACGCCCCAACCTTCAGCGACAGCCACCAGCTCAGCGCCTGCCAGCAGCGCACCCCTGCCCTGTGCCTGCACGGTGTGCATGATTCGGTGGTAATTCCGGCCATGGGCCGTACCGCCTTCGAGTACCTCAATACCTGGGGTGTTGCCGCCCAATGGCATGAATACCCGATGGAGCACGAAGTCGCTGTCGAGGAGCTGAGCGACATCCACAATTGGCTGAGCAAGCAGCTGCAATAAGCAGTATCTCTTGTAGTTGTGGGCCTATTCCGCTACGCCGCGTCCGGATCTTGCATTACACTGCCCGGCGTACATTCCTTAATCAGTTGATGAGACGATCGTGCTCAAGGCACTCAAAAAAATATTCGGCAAGGGAGACGCCGCGCCTCAGGCCGTCGCTCCTGCTGCCAGCGTCACGCCGCCCGCGCCCGCCGCGGCCCCCGTGGCTCAGCCCGAGCCGCAGCCCAGCCAACCGCGTGCCAAACCCGCCGCCAAGCCGGCCGTCGAGGCTCAAGCGCCTGCCGCAATGCCCGCTGCCGACAAGCCGGCCAAGGACAAACCGCGCCGCGAGCGCAAGCCCAAACCCCAGGCCAGCCTGTGGAAGCCGGAAGACTTCGTGGTCGAGCCGCAGGAAGGCAAGACGCGCTTTCATGACTTCAAGCTGTCCAACGAGGTGATGCACGCCATTCACGACCTGGGCTTCCCGTACTGCACGCCGATCCAGGCCCAGGTACTGGGTTACACCCTGCGTGGCCAGGACGCCATCGGCCGTGCCCAGACCGGCACTGGCAAAACCGCCGCGTTCCTCATTTCGATCATCTCCCAGCTGCAGCAGACGCCACCGCCCAAGGAACGCTACATGGGCGAACCGCGCGCGCTGATCATCGCGCCGACCCGCGAGCTGGTGGTACAGATCGCCAAGGACGCCGCTGCCCTGACCAAGTACACCGGCCTGAACGTCATGACGTTCGTCGGCGGCATGGACTTCGACAAGCAGCTCAAGGCCCTGGAAGCGCGCCACTGCGACATTCTGGTGGCCACCCCGGGCCGCTTGCTGGACTTCAACCAGCGCGGTGACGTGCACCTGGACATGGTCGAGGTGATGGTGCTGGACGAAGCTGACCGCATGCTCGACATGGGCTTCATCCCGCAGGTACGCCAGATCATTCGCCAGACCCCACCGAAAAGCGAGCGCCAGACCCTGCTGTTCTCCGCCACCTTCACCGATGACGTGATGAACCTGGCCAAGCAGTGGACCACCGACCCTGCCATCGTCGAGATCGAGCCGGAGAACGTCGCCAGCGAAACCGTCGAACAGCACGTCTATGCCGTGGCCGGCAGCGACAAGTACAAGCTGCTGTACAACCTGGTAACCCAGAACAAGTGGGAACGGGTGATGGTGTTCGCCAACCGCAAGGACGAAGTGCGGCGCATCGAGGAAAAACTGGTGCGCGACGGCATCAACGCCGCCCAGCTGTCGGGTGATGTGCCGCAGCACAAGCGTATCCGTACCCTGGAGAGCTTCCGCGAAGGCCGCATCACTGTGCTGGTGGCCACCGACGTGGCAGGGCGCGGCATTCACATCGACGGCATCAGCCACGTGATCAACTTCACCCTGCCGGAAGACCCGGACGATTACGTGCACCGTATCGGCCGTACGGGCCGTGCCGGCACCAATGGTGTGTCGATCAGCTTTGCCGGTGAGGACGACTCGTATCAGCTGCCTGCGATCGAAGAGCTGCTGGGGCGCAAGATCAAGTGCGAGATGCCACCGGACGAGCTACTCAAGCCGGTGCCGCGCAAGCATCATTGATAGCGGGGGCTGCTTTGCAGCCCAATCGCCGGCAAGCCGGCTCCCACAGGTTTCCACCGAACTCGAGAACCGTGTTGTACCTGTGGGAGCCGGCTTGCCGGTGATCCGGGGCAAAGCCCCGGCCATTCAATCAGGCCTTACCAGCGCCCCGCCGCGTCCTGATCGCTCTGCTTGCCTTCCACCCAGCGCGGCCCCTCCTGAGTGTTCTCCTTCTTCCAGAACGGCGCGCGGGTCTTCAGATAATCCATGATGAAATTGCAGGCATCGAACGCCGCCTGCCGGTGCGCACTGGCCACGCCGACGAACACGATCGGCTCTCCCGGCTGCAGTGCACCAATGCGATGCAGCACCTCGACCTTGAGCAACGGCCAGCGCTGTTCGGCCTCGACCACGATCTTGGCCAGGGCCTTCTCGGTCATCCCCGGATAGTGCTCGAGGAACATCCCCGCCACATCTCGACCGTCGTTGAAATCACGCACATAGCCGACAAAGCCGACCACCGCCCCCACGCCGACATTGGCGGCGTGCATGGCATTGACCTCTGCGCCCGGGTCGAACGCCGCCTGCTGCACTCGCACCGCCATGCTCAGCCTCCGGTGACCGGTGGGAAAAACGCCACCTCATCGCCCGCTTCCAGCGGCTCGTCCAGCCTGCACAGCTCTTCGTTGCGTGCGCACATCAGGTTCTGCTCGGCCAGCACCTCGTACTGCCCACCCTTGGCGACCAAGGCCAGGCGAACATCGTCGACCACCTTGAAGTCACCTTCCAGGCGCTCGGCATCCACACCGAGCAACTCGCGGTAACGGGCGAAATACATCACTTTCACATTCATTACGCCTCCACCTTGTAGTGGCCGCTCTTGCCGCCCAGCTTTTCAAGCAGGCGCACCTGCTCGATGACCATGCCCTTGTCCACGGCCTTGCACATGTCGTAAATGGTCAGCGCGGCGACGCTGGCGGCTGTCAGCGCTTCCATCTCCACACCGGTCTGCCCGGCCAGCTTGCAGCGGGCGACAATGCGCACGGCATCCGCGCCTTCGGCAATGAGTTCGACCTTGACGCTGGTGAGCATCAGCGGATGGCACAGCGGGATCAGGTCGCTGGTCTTTTTTGCCGCCTGAATGCCGGCAATACGCGCCACGGCGAACACATCGCCCTTGGGGTGCTCGCCATCGACGATCATCTGCAAGGTCTGCGGCAACATGCGCACGCGGGCTTCGGCAATGGCCTCGCGCTCGGTCACGGCCTTTTCAGTGACGTCGACCATGTTGGCGCGGCCCTGGGAATCAAGATGTGTCAGCACTGCTCTGCTCCTGTGAAGGGAACACAGAGTGTAAACCTGTGGGTCAGGTTTGAGCAGTGGAATGTACAGTCAGCGGTGGCCTCTTCGCGGGGTTGCCCCGCAAAGAGGCCGGGCGGAGCGCCGCCCGGCGAGGAGGGTTAGAGATGCGACTCGGCATACTCGGCCAGCACCGAGCGTGGGACGCCCTGCAAGGTGATGTGCACGCCGTGGGGGAAGTCCTTGAAGCGCTCGGTCAGGTAGGTGAGGCCCGAGCTGGTCGCGGACAGGTAGGGGGTGTCGATCTGAGCCAGGTTGCCCAGGCAGACCACCTTGGAACCGGAGCCGGCACGGGTGATGATGGTTTTCATCTGGTGCGGCGTGAGGTTCTGGCACTCGTCGATCAGGATGAGGCTCTGCTGGAAGCTGCGGCCACGGATGTAGTTCAGCGATTTGAACTGCAGCGGTACCCGCTCAAGGATGTATTCGACGCTGCCATGGGTGCTTTCGTCATCCATGTGCAAGGCTTCGAGGTTGTCGGTGATGGCGCCCAGCCAAGGCTCCATCTTCTCCGCTTCGGTGCCCGGCAGGAAGCCGATCTCCTGGTCCAGCCCCTGCACGCTGCGGGTGGCTATGATGCGCCGGTAGCGTTTGCTGACCATGGTCTGCTCGATGGCTGCGGCCAGCGCCAGGATGGTCTTGCCGGAACCGGCAGCACCGGTCAGGTTGACCAGGTGGATATCCGGGTCGAGCAGTGCGAACAACGCCAGGCTCTGATGGATATCCCGCGGTTTCAGGCCCCAGGCCTCCTGGTGCAACAGGGGTTCCTGATGCAGGTCGAGCAGCAGCAGCTCGTCGTTGCGGATGCCCTTGATCCAGCCTACGAAACCTTGCTCATCAATGATGAACTCGTTGATGTGCACAGCCGGCAGGTTGTCGATCATCTGCACCCGATGCCAGGTGCGGCCCCGCTCCTGACGGGTATCGACCTTGCTGACGCGGTCCCAGAACGAGCCGGTGACCGAATGGTAGCCCTTGGACAACAGCGACACGTCATCGACCAACTGGTCGGTGCTGTAGTCCTCGGCCGCGATACCGCAGGCGCGCGCCTTCAGGCGCATGTTGATGTCTTTGGTGACCAGCACCACGTCGAAATCGGTGCGCCGGGCGCGGACTTCGAGCAACTGGTTGATGATGATGTTGTCGTTGAGGTTCTCCGGCAGCAGCTTGTTCGGCTCGTTGCGCGGGGTCATCAGGATGGACAGGAAGCCCTTGGGCCCACTTTTGTTGCGTTGGATCGGTACACCCTGCTCGACATCGCTGGGCGAGGCATCACCTAGGGTCTGGTCGATCAGGCGGATGGCCTGGCGACATTCGGCGGCGATGGTCTGTTTACCGGTCTTGAGCTTGTCGAGTTCCTCCAGCACCGTCATGGGTATGGCGACGTGGTGCTCCTCGAAGTTGAGTAATGCGTTGGGGTCGTGAATCAGGACGTTGGTATCGAGCACATAGAGGATTGGCTTGCTGGAGGAAGGGTTGCGTCCTTGGTCATCCATACTCGGTCACCTTATGTCGAAGCCACACGGCGCGGTCTGCTGCGCCGCAGAGTGACTGCCGTGCTCCCCGTATCCGCGTTGCTACGGGCGGGAAGTAACCTGGCAAGGTGGGCTTGGATGACGCCACCTGTGCTGCAGGAATCGGCTGTCTGGTTTCTTCATACAGCAAAAACGATGACTAAAAAAAGCATTTTTACGTGTTGGTGAAGTTTATTTTTCCGAATGACGAATAGGCCTTGGCGCTGACCCCAGACGGGTCTACAGTCAAAAATCAGACCCGTTATTCCTGATAGCCGTATTCGCGGCAATCCTCCCAACCGATGCCGCTTTGCGCGGTATTGCGCAGCAACCATTCCACTGCCGGCTGCGCCTTAGGCAGGCTGTCGTGGAACTGAATCACGCCCTTGCGCCACAGCAGCATCAAGGTCACCACCCGCTGGGCTGATGCTTCAGCAGTCAACGGGCCGTCATCCTCGGCATCGATATCCCAGAGCGACACACGCAGTTGCTGGCTGGCCATGAACGCCTCGCCATCGGCCCGGCGCTGACCATACGGTGGCCGGAACAGCGGCACATATTGCTCCGGCAAATCGGCCTGCACCCGGGCCTGGCTACGTTTGAGCGAATCCTGCCAACCATTCCACTGGGCATGCGAGCGGTACTCCCAGCCCTGAATGCCCACGCATTGCCCTTTATAAAGACGGCCCAGCGCGCCCGCGGCACCGGCATCCCGGCGCTGCTGCAAGCGGTTGCCCAAGACAAAAAAAGTGGCCTGCAGCTTCTGTTTGCGCAGGTAATGGGCCAGCGTATCGGTGGTGCTGCCCTCGGGGCCAGGGCCGCCAACGAAGGTCAGAAGGAACATGCGATCGTTCAGCTCATCGCCATTGCGCTCGCGGTTGGACAGGCGCTCCACCTCGCTGCTGGTCTGTGGCAACAACGCTGCCTTGCGCAGTTGTTCATCGAGATAGCGCACATGGAACTGGTGGCTAGGCTCTATCCAACCTGTATAGAACGTGCCGACATCGGCTGCAAATGTCGCCGCCTTGGTGCGTAAATCGGCCATGGACTCAACCAGATAGCAGAACGAGGCATCCTGCTCGCAACTGCGCTGCGCCTGCTGGTAACCCTGCCACAAACGCTGCCACATGCGTGCCCGTACTGCTCGCACCTTCTGCAGGTTAATCTGCCGCAGCCCCAGGCGTGCCGCCAGGGTAGCGTCATCCAGCAGCTCGCTTTCATGCAGCACCTGGGCAAACGACAGGATCTCCGCCCGCGAGGCCACATCGAACAGCGCCGGGCTGTCCAGTTGCTCGGGCCACAGACTGCGGTCCAGGCTGGCCGGGGGAATGGGGGCGGCCTGGGCGGCCAGGCTCATCATCAAGGCCAGCAAGGCACCGGCAATGCGCACGATCGGTCTCTCCGTGACGGCGAAACGGGCACTATAGCGCCTGCTCAAACGATGGTCTGTGTCTATTGTCACCATAGTTTGGCGTTCACCCGCTCAATCCGTAGAATCCCCGGCAACGATTCCAGGAGCCGACCCGATGCTGACGGTGATTTCCCCCGCCAAGACCCTCGATTACGACACCCCGCCGGTGACCGAGCGTTTCACCCTGCCCCAGTACCTGGACGACTCCCAGGCGCTGATCGTGCAGCTGCGCGAGCTGTCGCCGGCGCAGATCAGCGAACTGATGCACCTGTCGGACAAACTCGCCGGCCTCAACGCCGCACGCTTTGGCAGCTGGACCCCAGACTTCACCCCGGCCAACGCCAAGCAGGCGCTGCTGGCCTTCAAGGGCGACGTGTACACCGGCCTGGATGCCGAAACCCTCGGCGAGGACGACTTTACCTACGCCCAGCAGCACCTGCGCATGCTGTCTGGCCTTTACGGCCTGTTGCGGCCACTGGACCTGATGCAGCCCTACCGCCTGGAAATGGGCACCAAGCTGGCCAACAGCCGCGGCAAGGACCTGTATGCCTTCTGGGGCACACGCATCAGCGAATGGCTGAACCAGGCAATGGCCGACCAAGGTGATGACCTGCTGCTGAACCTGGCCAGCAACGAGTATTTCAGCGCCGTGAAGCGCACCGCGCTCAAGGGCCGGGTGATCAACGTCGACTTCAAGGACCAGAAGAACGGCCAGTACAAGATCATCAGCTTCTACGCCAAGAAAGCCCGCGGCATGATGAGCCGCTTCGTCATCCAGGAGCGGGTCAACGACCCGGAGCAGCTCAAGCAGTTCGATGTACAGGGCTACTACTACAGTGCCGAGCAGTCCAAAGCTGATCATCTGGTATTCCTGCGCGACCACCCTGCCGATTGATCGGCGCTACACCTGCCGGTGGGCGCCGCCTTGCTGGCGACAGGGCCGCAACGCGGCCCCCTACGGGACCTGCACATAACCCGCCTGCAGCCCTTGCACTTCTACCCCTTGCGCTACCGCGATACCGACCGTGACCGCGACCCTGCGCTCCGGCCCATCAGCCGCACTGCGGTAGCGCACATAATCGCGCCCTGCCTCATCCACCCGCAGCGCTTGCGCTGGCACCGCAACCCCCTGCTCCGTTCGATGAACGCTCACTGTCACCTGCGCACTCATCCCCAGGCGCAGCCCCAATCCCGTTGGCTCGCGAGGCGCATCCAGTTCCACCAGCACGTCATACCAAGCCCCCTGCCCCGCATCGTCCCTGGCCTGAAGCCCGATACGCCGCACCTTGCCCGCCAGTGCTTGGCCCGCGACCAACACATCGGCCTCCTGCCCCTCGCGCAGCCAGGCAAGATCCTGTTCGTGCACCCCGGCCAGCACCTGCAGCTGGCCCAGGTCGATCAGCGCCAGCAATGGGGTGCCTTGGCTGACCTGCTGGCCAGCCTGCACGGCGCGTGCAGCTGCGCCGTCGCGGCTACCCACGGGCGCAACCAGGGCGGCGAAAGGTGCAGTGCCTACCTGCCGCTGTCGCAGTGCCAGCAATGCCTGCCAACGCGCTTGGGCGTTGGTCAGTTCCATCTGCGCGATGCGTAACCCATCACCCTGCCCACGCGCCAGCACCCCCTGTAGTTCGTCTTCGGCATCCTGCAAGGCCTGGCGCTGAGCCGACACTTGCTGCGCCAGGCTGTCGACCTCGATACGGGCAACGATCCCGCGCTCGAACAAGCGCCGGGTGTCTACCAAAGCCGCCTGGCTGAGCGCCAGCGAAGCGCGGCCGGCCAGCACCGACCGGCGTGCCCGCGTGACTTCAGGCCCCGCCTGCCAGCCCTGCAACTGCCGGTGGCTCGCACGGGCTTTGAGCCACTCAGCCTCGGCCTGACGTATCTGCACATCAACCTGGGCGGTATCGAGCCTGAACAGCGGCTGGCCAGCGCTCACCCGCTGCCCTTCGGCGACCATCAGTGCGGCGACCACAGCATCAAAGGGCGCAGCTTGAATTTCCTGGCGCGCCGCCTGGACCTTGCCGACCAGGCCCAGGCGGCGCTCGAGCCGTTGCGGCTCCACCCACACCCAGCGCTCGTCAGCAACCGCCGGCTCGACAACGGGCCACGCCCACCACAGCACCGGCGCCAGCAGCCCGGGCAGCAGCCATGCCAATCGCCGCCAGCTAGTCATTCAGCGCGACCGCCCAGCGCTCCAGCGTGGTGCCCAGAACCTGGTCAAGCTGCGCCTGGCCATTGAGGTAGGCGATCCTGGCATCCAGTTCGGCATGCTGGGCCTGGCGCAGGTCGCCTTCGAAACTCAGCACCTGGAAGTTGCTTGAGCGCCCCGCTGCCAGCCGCTCCCGCTCGATTTCCAGCTTGCGTCGCGACAACGCCAAGGCCCGCCCGGCAATTTCCAGCTGACGCCAGCGTACCTGGGTATCACGCACCGCACCCAGCACCTCACGCTGTAACTGTTGGTGGAACTCGGCAAGGCTGACCTGCTGGTTCTCCACAGCCACCCGTGCCCGTACCTCGGCCTGGCGGCGGCTCAAGTCGCCGATGGGTATTGCCACCTCCAGGCCCAGATAGTGCTCCCAGCTGGCGTGGTTGCCTGGCCGCTGGCGAGTCTGGCTGGCTCCACCGATCAGGGCCAAGTCCCACCACTGGGCGTTGCGCGCTACCTGCAGGTCGATGGCCGCCTGTTCGCCGCTGATCAACTGCATCAGGTAGGCCGGTTGCAGCGCTTGCGCTTTCACCAGCGCCTGCTCGGCATCCACCTGCAAGCGCTGAACCTCAACCCGCTCTACCGCCCGCAAAGGCGCGCCAAGGTCCACGGCCAACACCTGGGCCAGGGCCTGCCGGCTGGCATGCAGCTGATTACGGCTACCTTCCAGTGCCAGTTCCTGGCTGGCCACTTCGGCCTCAGCCTGAACCCTGTCGAACGCCGCCATACGCCCCGAGGCGATCAACGCCTGGTTGACCTCGAGCAATTGCCGCGCCCGCGCCAACGCCTGCTCGGCGATACTCAATTGTTCCTGGGTTTGCAGCAGCTCGCGGTAATGCAGGATGGTACGAGTGATGGCCTGGGCCACGCTGTCCTTCAGCGCCAACCGGTTGAGTTGCTCGGTGAGCTGGGCCTGGCGCAGGGGCGCGCTGGCCACCTCGCGCCCGGCGCCACGCAACAGCGGTTGGATCACCATCAGGTTGGCGCCATCCCGGTATCGTGCGCCAGCCCGGTCGGCGCGGGTTTGGCCATAGGCCCAATCCAGGCTCAGGCGAGCGCCGTAGGGTGTGAGCAAGCTCGCCGTGGGGGCCAGCTGGGTTTCGCGGTAGTGATCATCACTGTTGCGATTACCCAGGTAGCGGGCCTTGAGTTGCAGCTGCGGGGCATAGTGATCATGCGCCACGCGCAGGTCGAATTTCTGCGCGATGCGCTCAAGGTAGGCACTGCGGATAGCGCGGTTGTCGCGCAGGGCCAGGGCGATGGCATCGGCAAGTTCAAGCTCCACTTCACCGCCTTCGTAGGCTGTCCAGGCGATGGCGGATACTGCCAGTGCCTGGCTGGGGTAAGACGGGCGCAGCACTTCGGTGGCACATGCCGACCCGCCCAGCAATGCCAGCCACAGGGCAAGCACAGGCCTAATCATCCCGCAGTGCCAGCACCGGCTGCAGGCGTGCGGCAGCGAACGCCGGCTGCAGCCCGAAAAACAACCCAAGCGCCAGCGCACTGCCCATGCCCAGCGGTATCGACAACACATGCAGGGCAAAGCCCCACCCGGACATCAGGACAAAGCCTGCGGCAGCCACCAGCCCCAGCAGCGCCCCAAGCACTGCCCCACCCGCTGCCAGCAACACGGCCTCGAGCAAGAACAGCCAGGCGATGTCGCGGGCACGTGCGCCCAACGCCAGGCGCACGCCGATTTCGCGGCGCCTTTGCGTTACGCTCATCAACATCACATTCATCACCCCCACCCCACCCAGCAGCAAGGCGATACCCGCGAACCCACCCAACATCCAGTTGAACATCCGTGACTGATTGGCCATGCCTTCAAGCAACTGCTGGGGCAACTGCACGTCCACTTCGTACCCCGGCAGGCGTGCGCGCAGGTAGCGGGCGAGCAATTGCGCGGTGCGTTGCTGGCCTGCCGCATTGTGCCCACGGGCAAGCAGCATGCCGACTTGCGGGGCAACGCCCAGGCGGCGCATGCCGGCCAGCGGCATCAACAACGCCTCGTCCACCTCCAAAGGCAATAGCGGGTTGTAGCCACGGGGCGCCAGCACGCCAACTACCTCGAACAGGTAGCGGCCCAGCTGCAGGTAATCGCCTACCGTTGCGTTCAAATGGAGGGCCAACGCAGCCCCCAACAGCACGTGCGTGGCATCGTCGTCATAGCTGGACAACAACCGGCCTTCCCTGGCCTCCAGGCCCAATACCGGTGCCAACTGCAAGGTGCTGCCAGCGACCATGACCTCCTGGCGCACACTCGCCAGTTGCAGCGTGGCTACCGTGACCATCAGTGGCGCCGCTGCGCGAATGGAGGCTGGCAACCCGGCAAGGTCCAACGTTGCCGGCACCGCGCCTTCTGCCTCAGCCTGCAGATTAGCGACCAGCAGCTCGCTCCCCATGCCCTGATACAACTGCTGTGCATGCTGCGCCGCACTGTGGCCGATGTTGAGCAAGGCCACCAGCGCGGCGCAGCCCACGGCGATGCCGATCAACGCCAGCCCTGTGCGACGGCCGGCCTGGCGCAAGCCGGCCAACGCCTCGCCCAAGCGCTGTGACCAGCAAGGCCCATAGCACTCAGGCATCGAAGGCCCCGCCATTACGTACTTCGATGCAACGGTCCATGCGCCGTGCCATGGCGGGGTCGTGCGTGACCATCAGCAAGGTCACACCGCGCTCGCGGTTGAGCCGCAGCAACAGCCCGGCAATCTCCTCGGCCGTGGCGCCATCGAGGTTGCCAGTCGGCTCATCGGCCAGCAGCAACGCAGGCTCGGTCACCAGCGCCCGAGCGATAGCCACCCTTTGCCGCTGGCCGCCGGACATGTCGGCCGGCAAGTGTTGCGCACGCTCGCCAAGCCCGACCGCCTCCAGCTGCGCCCGCGCCGCCCGCCGCGCGGCCGCTTGCCCAATACCGCGGTAGCTCAGCGGCAAGGCGACGTTGTCCAGCGCAGAAAGCCGCGGCAGCAGGTTGAAGCTCTGGAAGATGAAACCCAGCATGCGGTTGCGCAGGATTGCCCGTTGGTCTGCCGTGGTTACCGTCATGTCCTGGCCAGCCAGCATCATCCGGCCGCTGCAAGGCTGGTCGAGCAGGCCAATCAGGTTGAGCAAGGTGCTTTTGCCCGCGCCGGAGGGGCCGATGATGGCGCAGGTCTGGCCGTGCGGGATGGTGAGTGAAAGGTTGTGCAGCACCGGTTGAGTGCCCAGTCGACGGGTAATGCCCTGGAGGTTGATGATCGCGTTCATGCTTTGGGTTCCCCGTTGGGCGAACTTTCAGCCTGCGGGTCGAGTGGGTTAGCAATAGCGTCCTTCGCCGGCTCCCATTCTTTGGCAAGCATGTCGATCAGCGACGTATTGAATTCAGGCCATTCAACTTCGGAGATCGAGAATTGCATCATGATGTCAGTTTCGTAATTCCCAAGGAGCTGCGCTTGCTCAATCGGAGGTAATGACCTGTAGTAATCGAGCATTTCATAAAGCCCCTGATCTTTACTTCCTGTCGATTGAATTTCAGCACTGATCTTGTGGCCCATGTAAACAGTCCACTCACATTCGCGCTTACTCAGCTCTTGCCAGGCGGCATGGCGTTCATTCATTGTAAATTCACCGCCTTCGTCATATACGATCAAACTCAACTGCTCTCGAGCGAGTTGCCCGAAAGGGTTCTCTTCCTTACCGTTTAAAAATGCTGTCGCCTGCCGCGCGCGCCCCAGCAAGGCAGGATCTTCGGTATCGGGGACGAAGGCGTCGTGGGCACTTTTGCTGAACTGGTAACTGCCACCCCACACTCTATCCAGTATCGTTTTCGCCAGCTCCGCAAGCTCTTTGCGACCCAACTGAGCATCCCTGGACGCCGCGCGTGTAGCGGCATCGCTGAGCTGGCGGGCTAACGGCGATATCTCACTTCGCGTGTCCGATGAGGGCGCTGCAACAAGCTTTGTCTGTTCAATTTCAGCAGGATCAGCGACGCGCCTGACAGATACTGAATTATCTAAATTCAATTCGCGCATCACGAAAGTATTGATGATTTCCATAACTCACCCATATCACTATTGCGTCAGCAGATGGTGTATGCCTAAACAATCTGCCTCACAGGCGAGGCAGATTGCAGCCACTGGAATGAATTACTTCATGGTGAACTCAACACTCCATGAATTATCCGCGCGCGTGCTGGTTATATTCGCCGTACACGTTGCTCCCCCGCTGGGCGTCGCAGTTTTGGTCCACTGGGGTTGTTTTATTCCACCGGGAAGCAAGCGCATTTGAAAAGTTGTACCAAATGCGCATGTTTTACGGCCAATGGTGTAACGGACCATGGCGGCATTGACGTCTGGGCTTACCACGCGCTGCACATTGAAGTTGATCAGGCCACCCGGCGGGACCCCTTGGGCCGGTTTAGGGATGGCTATCTGATAGGTACTGGTTTCGTTCGACGTAACCATCTTCAACTCTGCGGGCACAGTCCCCACATTTTTGAAGGTCACATTGACGTTAGGCCCAGCCTGCGCCAACCCGGCAGCAAGCAGCGATACGGTGGCAAGCAAAACCTGCGATGTCTTTTTCATTAGCGTCATCTCGTCTCTTCCCTGTGGTTAAGGATGAGACGCCCCCTGGTGGCCAGTGGCCCCAGGCTGCCCAAGACGCTCCGTCGTACATGAACAGCTCCAAGTGAGCGTCCCTTGGGGTTAACGACCACCCCGGGCAAAACCTTAGCTTTCGTATGGCTTTGCAGTGTTTCCGAATGTGAGCACGCACCATCAGAGGGCGTGCATCATCGCGCCACCATGTCAACAAAGCGGCGCCATAAATCCGTCTCTGCAACGGTTATCGCCAACCGTCATAAGACCGTTCGTACTTTTTTGACGAATTTTGAAAAAATTTTTTCGATACTGGCATAAAAACATCTCCCCTCAGGCTCGCCCTTTATATACAGGGGTAAAAGGCCCCTGTGCTATCAGTTTGAAAGTATTTGCCACTGAAGAATTATTTAGAAATCTTTCATCAAGGCAAAACTCACCCAGGAACTTCTCCTGCGACCTATCGCTCATAGTGCCGTAACGAATTTCATGCCCCAACGGTGTGAGAGATGACTTACAGATGACAACCGGCAGGCATCAAACGCCCGCCCCAGAAACTTCGACAGGTGCCACAGGTTCCCCTGAATGCCCTGTCCATGCAGGAGAGCCGCGCCCCTTTAAACTCGTCCTAGTGGTTGATTTCAAAGGATTTATCCACTTGAAAAAACAAGCACAGCAGGGCGCCACGTAGCGCTTTGCAATAAAGACGGCTGCATTTCAGGGCACGCCTTTTAATTACTGGCCTTTAACTGCCAACTTTGGGTGCATAACTTTTTGCGCTCCGGATTTATTCATGCCTGCGCTCGGTGAAGTGTGCTTTCGCCAGGGATCCGTGCGCCCTGAAACTGATGTTAATCAACCCAGTCCGGCTCTTCCCGGAAGAGCTGACGTGATAAACACATGAGGTGATAGCGATGCGTATCAGCATCTTTGGTTTGGGTTATGTGGGTGCGGTCTGTGCAGGCTGCCTGACGGCGCGAGGCCATGACGTGATCGGTGTGGACGTGTCCAGCACCAAGATCGACCTGATCAATCAGGGCAAGTCGCCCATTGTCGAACCTGGCCTGGAAGCACTGCTGCAGCAAGGCATCGCCAATGGCCGCCTGCGTGGCACCACCGACTTCGCCGAGGCCATCCGCGCCAGCGACGTGTCGATGATCTGCGTCGGTACCCCCAGCAAGAAAAACGGCGACCTGGGCCTGGAATACATCGAGTCGGTGTGCCGCGAAATCGGTTATGTCCTGCGCGACACCACCCGCCGCCACACCATCGTAGTGCGCAGCACTGTGCTGCCAGGCACCGTGAAGAACGTGGTCATCCCGATCCTGGAAGACTGCTCGGGCAAGAAAGCCGGCGTCGACTTCGGCGTTGCGGTCAACCCTGAGTTCCTGCGTGAAAGCACCGCGATCAAGGACTACGACCACCCACCGATGACCGTCATCGGCGAGCTGGACACCGCCAGCGGCGACGTGCTGCAGAGCCTGTACGAAGAACTCGATGCACCGGTCATCCGCAAGCCGATCGAAGTGGCCGAGATGATCAAGTACACCTGCAACGTGTGGCACGCCACCAAGGTCACCTTCGCCAACGAAATCGGCAACATCGCCAAGGCTGTCGGTGTCGATGGCCGCGACGTGATGGACGTGGTCTGCCAGGACAAAGTACTGAACCTGTCGCAGTACTACATGCGCCCAGGCTTCGCTTTCGGTGGCTCGTGCCTGCCCAAGGACGTGCGCGCCCTCACCTACCGCGCCTCCAGCCTCGATGTACGGGCACCGCTGCTCGACTCGCTGATGCGCAGCAACGAGTCGCAGGTGCAGAACGCCTTCGAACTGATCGAAGCCCACGACAAGCGCAAGGTCGCCTTGCTCGGCCTGAGCTTCAAGGCCGGCACCGACGACCTGCGTGAAAGCCCGCTGGTGGAACTGGCCGAGCGCCTGATCGGCAAGGGCTACCAGCTGGACATCTACGACGAGAACGTCGAGTACGCCCGTGTTCACGGTGCGAACAAAGAGTACATCGAGTCGAAGATCCCGCACGTATCGTCGCTGCTCAACGCCAACTTCCAGCAAGTCATCGACAACGCCGACATCATCGTCCTGGGTAACCGCGACGAGCAGTTCCGCGCCCTTGCCCAGCAAGCTCCGGACGGCAAGCAAGTGATCGACCTGGTCGGCTTCATGAGCAAACCGACCTGCACCACCAGCCGTACCGAAGGCATTTGCTGGTAAGCCCTCGGCCGGGCAGCGCAGGGCGCTCTACACAGGGCCACTGCGCTGCCCATCCCCCAAGAATTCTCCACGGATGCTGAACATGCAAAGGCTCCAGACAGTGCTGTTGCAGTGCGCCGGTTGGTTGCTCTACATGAGCCTGCTCATGTTGATCGCCCTGGCCCTGCCGGCCGATATCTTCGACTCGCAGTCGAAGCACTTCATCTTCCTGGTCGGCGCAGTCGGCATCTGGCGCTACTCCATGGGCGCCACCCATTTCATTCGCGGCATGATCTTCCTTTACGGCGTCTATCCGTACCTGCGCCGCAAGGTGCAGAAGATGGGCGCGGCGGCCGACCCGTCGCACGTGTACCTGATGGTCACCAGCTTTCGTATCGAAGCGCTGACCACCGCCCAGGTATACAGCTCGGTAATCCGCGAGGCGATCGACTGCGGCTACCCGACCACCGTTGTCTGCTCGCTGGTTGAGATGTCCGATGAGCTGCTGGTGAAGAGCCTGTGGGCCAAGTACAACCCGCCGGCACACGTAAAACTCGACATCGTGCGCATCGCCGGCACCGGCAAGCGTGACGGCCTGGCTTATGGCTTTCGCGCCATCTCGCGGATGCTGCCGGACGAGAACGCCGTGGTCGCGGTCATCGACGGCGACACCGTGCTGGCCGAAGGCGTAGTCCGCAAGACCGTCCCATGGTTCAAGCTGTACCCCAACGTCGGTGGCCTGACCACCAACGAATTCTGCGAAGTGCGCGGCGGCTACATCATGAGCGAGTGGCACAAGCTGCGCTTCGCCCAGCGCCACATCAACATGTGCTCGATGGCACTGAGCAAACGCGTGCTGACCATGACCGGGCGCATGTCGATGTTCCGCGCCAGCGTGGTGACCAACCCCGAGTTCATCGCCGACGTCGAAAGCGACTCGCTGATGCACTGGCGCCTGGGCCGCTTCAAGTTCCTCACCGGTGACGACAAGTCCAGCTGGTTCAGCCTGATGCGCCTGGGCTACGACACCTTCTACGTGCCGGACGCCGCCATCAACACGGTCGAGCACCCGCCGGAAAAAAGCTTCCTCAAGGCCAGCCGCAAGCTGATGTACCGCTGGTACGGCAACAACCTGCGGCAGAACTCCCGCGCGCTCGGCCTGGGCCTGGGGCGCCTGGGGCTGTTCACCAGCATCGTGCTGTTCGACCAGCGTGTATCGATGTGGACCAGCCTGCTGGGCCTGACCGTGGCGGTGATCGCCAGCCTCAAGTTCGGCCTCGGTTTCCTGCTGGTGTACCTGCTGTGGATCGGCATCACCCGCCTGATCCTCACCATCATGCTGCTGTGCTCGGGCCACAACGTCGGCCCGGCCTACCCGCTGATCCTCTATTACAACCAGATCGTCGGCGCAATGATGAAGATCTACGTGTTCTTCCGCCTCGACAAGCAGTCCTGGACCCGCCAGCCCACTGCCCTCAAACGTGATCTCGCCAGTTTTCAACAATGGTTCAACACCTGGTCCTCGCGGACCATGACCTTCTCGGCAGCCAGCATCTTCGTCGCTGTGCTGTTCATGGTCGTGTGAGCCCAACCCGGATCGGATTAACAGGAACAAACCACCATGAATACCGCCGTGAACGTCAATGTCGTGCATGAGTCCGAAGCCCAGCGCCAACACGCCCGGGTGCGCATCCCGGCCAAGCTGCGCTACCTGGATGGCGAACGCCAAACCCATGAGGTCAAGGTCGATGACCTGTCTGCTGGCGGCTTGAGCTTCCATGCCAAGCAGCCACTGCAGGTCGGCCAGGTGCTGCGCGGGCGCTTGCAGTTCGTGGTCGACAACCTCGGGCTGTCGATGGACATCGAGTTCCAGGTGCGCTCCTGCAACCCGAGCACCGGCCGTACCGGTGCGCAGTTCCAGAACCTCGAACCGCGCGACATCGCCACCCTGCGCCACATCATCACCAGCCACCTGTCGGGTGAACTGATCAGCGTGGGCGATGTGCTCAGCACCCTGCAGCGCGACAACTTCACCAAGGCGCGCAAGCAGAAAGACGGCGGCTCCGGGCTGTCCGCCTTCGGCCGCTTCAAGGCAGTGACCGTTACCCTCGGCGTGTTCGTGGTCGGCGTTGCCGCCTTCGGCTTCGTCGCCAAGTCGCTGTATGGCATGTACTTCATCAGCCATGCCGAGGCCGGCGTGGTCGCGGTCCCGACCACCAGCGTCACCATGCCGCGTGACGGCACCGTGAACAGCCTGGTCCAGGCCGGCGGCCTAGTGGTCAAAGGCGCGCCGCTGGCAAGCTTCAGCACCAGCATGCTGGACATGCTCAAAGGCCACCTGGACGACTCGCAGCTGGAGCCGGCCAAGGTCGAGGAACTGTTCGGCAAGCAGCTTTCCGGCACCCTCACCAGCCCATGCGATTGCGTGGTCGCCCGCCAGCTGGTGGACGACGGCCAGTACGCCGCCAAGGGCCAGCCGATCTTCCAGCTGATCCCGCGTACCACCAACCCGATGGTCGAAGCGCGCTTCAGCTACCGCCAGTTCGACGAGGTCAAGCCAGGCACCCGGGTCAACTTCCAGGTGGCCGGCGAAGACGAAGTGCGCACCGGCCAGATCGTCAGCAGCGCCAGCCTCAACAGCGAAGACCTGGCCTCCGACATCCGCGTCCAGATCAAGCCTGACAGCGGCCTGCCAGCAGAACTCGCCGGGCGCCCGGCTTCGGTCAACAGCGACCGCGGCCCTTCGCTCAACTGGCTGATCGACAAAGCCGCGGCCCGTGGTCTGTAAGAGGACAAGCCGATGACTAGCAGACAACCCGATACCTGTGGGAGCCGGCTTGCCGGCGATCGAGTGCGCAGCACTCGCCCAGCAGATGTATCGCCCGCACTGGCCTCTCGCCGGCAAGCCGGCTCCCACAGGGTCCGAGTGAACCTTGGAATGTGCGCCCTGGCTGCAGCCATCACGCTGGCCGGCTGTGCGGGCCTGCCCGACCAGCGCCTGGCCAACGAAGCCCTGAAGCGCGGTGACACGGCGCTGGCCGAGCGCAACTACAAGGCCCTGGCCGACCTGGGCTACAGCGACGCGCAAGTGGGGCTGGCCGATATCAAGGTCTCCACGGGCGACCCAGATCAGTTCAAAGAAGCCGAGGCGACCTACCGCGCCGCCGCCGCCACCTCGCCCCGTGCCCAGGTGCGCCTTGGCCGCCTGCTGGTGGCCAAGCCCAACAGCACCCAGGCCGAGCGCGAAGAAGCCGAGACATTGCTCAAGCTCGCGGCACAACAGGGCGAACAGAAAACCCTGATCCCATTGGCGATGCTCTACCTGCTGTACCCGCAGAGCTTCCCCAAGGTCAACGCCCAGCAGCAGATCGATCAGTGGCAGGCCGCCGGCTACCCGGAAGCGGGCCTGGCGCAGATCCTGCTGTATCGCACCCAAGGCACTTACGACCAGAACCTCGACAACGTCGAGAAGCTCTGCAAGCAAGCCCTGGACACCATGGACGTGTGCTACGCGGAACTGGCCACCGTCTACCAGAAGCGTGGCCAGGCCGACCAGCAGGCAGCGTTGCTGCAACAGCTGAAATCCGCCTATGCCCGCGGCACCGTACCGGCTACCCGCGTCGACAACGTTGCCCGCGTGCTGGCCGACCGCAGCCTCGGCCAGACCGACGAGAAAACCGCCAAGGACCTGCTGGAGCAGGTTGCCCCGGTCAACCCGGCTTCCTGGGTAAGCCTGGCGCAGCTGGTCTATGACTTCCCCGAACTGGGCGACACCGACCAGCTGATGGCCTACATCGACAAGGGCCGCGCAGCCGAACAGCCCCGCGCCGAACTGCTGTTGGGCCGCCTGTATTACGAAGGCAAGACCGTACCGGCCGATGCCGAAAAAGCCCAGCAGCACCTGCAGGCTGCCGCCGACGCCGGCGAAGTCAGCGCCCATTACTACCTCGGCCAGCTGTACCGCCGTGGCTACCTGGGCGAAGTCGAGCCGCAAAAGGCTGTGGATCACCTGCTCAGCGCCGCCCGTGGTGGCCAGAACAGCGCCGACTACGCCCTCGCCCAGCTGTTCAGCGAAGGCCACGGCATCCGCCCGCAACCGGGCAACGCCTGGGTGTTCGCGCAACTGTCGCAGGCCAACCCGACGCCACAGTCCACCGAACTGCTGCAGCAACTCGACCAGCAACTGACGCCTGACCAGCGCAGCCAGGCCCAGAGCCTGTTGGCGCAGGAAAAACAGGCACGCGGCAGCATGGTCCAGGGCGGCACCAGCACCCTGGCCATCGAGGCCTTGCAAGACGACGACAAAGACGTAGACGGTGAGGACTCGCTATGACGCTCAATCCCTTCGTGAAAGCCGGCATCGGCCTGAGCTTCGCCCTGCTGTGGTCCTGCCCGACCCTGGCCGACATGACGGCGCAGAAAAACTTCGGCCTGGACGTGAAGATCACCGGCCAGTCCGAAGACGACCGCGACCTGGGCACCCGCTCCGGCGGTGACGTCAATGGCCTGGGCCTCGACCTGCGTCCGTGGGTGTATGGCGAGCGCGGCAACTGGAGCGCCTACGCCATGGGCCAGGCAGTGGCCGCTACCGACACCATCGAAACCGACACCCTGCGCCAGAACGACGACGGCACCACCACCGACACCGGTGACGACAGCCGCAAGCCAGACAAAAGCTACCTGGCCATGCGCGAGTTCTGGGTTGGCTACAGCGGCCTCACCCAATACCCCGGCGAGCAACTGCGCCTGGGTCGCCAGCGCCTGCGCAGCGACGACGGCATGTGGCGCGACACCAACATCGAAGCGCTCAACTGGACCTTCGACACCACCCTGCTCAAGGCCGACCTGGGCGTGGCCCAGCGCTTCAGCGAATACCGCACCGACCTCACCGAACTGGCGCCGGAAGACAAGGACCGCACGCACATTTACGGTAACGTCGCCACGCAATGGACACCCGGCCACTGGGTTGGCGTGCGTGCCCACCACACCCATGACAGCGGCAGCCTGAAGAGCCCGGGCGAGACCATCGATGCGCTGGACAAGACCCGCACCGGCGACCTCACCTGGCTGGGCCTGGAAGCCAACAGCGACGCCTACAACTGGCGCAACGACCACACCGTCAACTACTGGGGCAGCCTGACCTGGCTGACCGGTGACCGCGACAAGCTCAATAGCGAACTGGTGGGCGACGACCAGGTGGCCACCGGCAAACAGAGCGGCGACGTCAACGCCTGGGCCACCGACCTCGGTATCCGCCTGCGCCTGGACCCCAACTGGCAGGTCGGCGCGGCCTACGCCCGTGGCAGCGGCGGCGGTGGCGACGACGGTTCGAACAACTTCGAGCAGACTGGCCTTGAGAGCAACCGCTCCAACTTCACCGGCACCCGTTCGCGCGTGCACCGCTTCGGCGAAGCCTTCCGTGGCGAGCTGGGCAACCTGCAAGCCGCCACCCTGTTCGCCTCCTGGCAGCTGCGCGACGACTACGACGCCAGCTTCATCTACCACAAGTTCTGGCGTGTCGACGGCTCGCAGAACATCGGTTCGAGCGGCATCAACGCGGCGGTCAACGACAACGGCGTGAGCCGCCCGCTGATCAACGGCGAAAAAGACCTCGGCCAGGAAATGGACGTGGTCGTCACCAAGTACTTCAAGCAAGGCCTGCTGCCAGCCTCGATGAGCCAGGCGATCGACGAGCCGTCCGCGCTGGTGCGCCTGCGCGCCGGCGTGTTCAAGCCGGGCGATGCCTATGGCAAGGAAGCGGATTCGTACATGCACCGTGCCTTCGTCGACGTTATCTGGCGCTTCTAAGGCCGGGAGAGGACCTGCAATGAACCTTCACCCGCACATCCGTCACAGCCTCCTGGCCAGCGCACTGCTACTGGCCTCGGGCCTTGCCGTCGCCGCAGAACCTGCGGTTGTCGCCAAGGAACTGCAGCAGGCCAAGACCTACACCGTAGCCAGCGCGCCGATCGAGCCGCTGCACATGGACCCGCCCAAGCTGCCCGACCTCAGCGGCTACACCGCTGAGGCCGTGCAGAAGAAGATCGACCGCCGCCACAAGGGCAAGGTCAGCGTGCGCCGCATGCTGCAGGAAGAGTCGTTGAAGGAGTTCATCGGCGGTGACAACAAGGCCGCCGAGTGGGTGCAGCGCCAGCATGGCATTCCCCAGGCGATCTTCGTCGACGACGGCCATGTCGACCTGGTGGAACTGAGCAAGAAGGTGCCCAAGCAGTACCTCAGCGAAGTCGAGCCGGGCGTGTACCTGGCGCGCCTGCCGATCGTGGTCGGGCAGAAGGGCATCCTCGAGATCGATGGCAAGGTCAAGCAACTGCGCCTGTCGCAGGAAGGCGGCGCGTTCCTGGTCAACGACGGCAAGTTGTTCGTCACTGACACCCAGGTCACCGGCTGGCGCGAAAAGGACAAAGGGCCGGCGACCTTCCGCTCGCCCACGGAATTCCGCCCGTTCCTGCTGTCGTGGGGCGGCACCGAGACTTACATCGTCAATACCAAGATGGCCAGCTTCGGCTACGCCAAGTCCAAGTCTTACGGCGTGAGCATCTCGCAGTACACGCCGAACATGGCCAAGCGCATGGGCCGCCCGGAACCCACCGGCTGGATCATCGGCTCGGAATTCAGCGACATGTGGTACGGCTTCTACTGCTACGAGACGCAGGACTTCGTGGTCAAGGACAACACCTACCGCGACAACATCGTCTACGGCATCGACCCGCATGACCGTTCGCACCGCCTGATCATCGCCGGCAACACGGTGTACGGCACCAAGAAAAAGCACGGGATCATCGTCTCGCGTGAGGTCAACGACAGCTGGATCATCAACAACAAGAGCTACGACAACAAGCTCTCCGGCGTGGTGATCGACCGTAACAGCGTCAACAACCTGATCGCCTACAACGAGATCTACCGCAACCACACCGACGGCATCACCTTGTACGAAAGCGGCGACAACCTGATCTGGGGCAACAAGCTGATCAACAACCGCCGCCACGGCATCCGGGTGCGCAACAGCGTGAACATCCGCCTGTACGAAAACGTTGCCATGGCCAACGGCCTGGTGGGTGTGTACGGGCACATCAAGGACCTGTCGGATACCGACCGCGACATCGACCTCGACCCGTTCGACACCAAGGTCTCGCTGATCGTGGTCGGCGGCGAACTGGCGGCCAACGGCTCCGGGCCCCTGTCCATCGACTCGCCGCTGTCGGTCGAGCTGTACAACGTCTCCATGCTCGCCCCGCGCAAAGCCAACGGCATCAGCCTCAACGGCATCCTCGGCGAGCGCCAGGACGAAATCCTCGACCTGCTGGTGCGCCAGCAGAAGGCCGTGCTGATCGACCCGGTCGAACGCCAGACCGAAATGATCGATTAAGGAAGCCCAGACCATGACCCCACACCTGATCAAACTGCTGGGCCTGTCCGCCGCCCTTCTGGCCATCAGCCAAGGCGTGCGCGCCGACGAAGTGAAAGCCCCGACTTTTACCGCCGAGCCCTGCTGCCAGCTGTGCCCCGAGGCGCATGACGCCAGCCGCTACACCACACGTTACCAGCAGAACTTCACCACGCTGGTGCAGGCCCAGGGCGACTGGCTGTTCCGTACCCGCGAAGACCTGCGCACCGAGTTCAACACCACGCCGGCCGGCTACAAACGCCTGCAGCAAGTGCACGACGCGTTCAAGAAGCGCGGCGTGGAACTGGTCGTGGTCTACCAGCCAACCCGTGGCCTGGTGAACCGCAACATGCTCAAGCCGGCTGAAAAAGCCGCGTTCGATTACCAGAAGGCACTGGGCAATTACCAGGCCATGCTCAAGCGCTTCGCCAGCATGGGCTACAACGTGCCCGACCTGTCGCCGCTGACCAACGAGCAGTTGGCCGCCGCCGACCAGGGCAAGGACTTCTACTTCCGTGGCGACCAGCACTGGACGCCATACGGTGCCGAACGTGCCGCCAAGATCGTGGCCGATACCGTGCACAAGATGCCGGCCTTCGAGGGCATCCCGCGCAAGGAATTCGAAACCCAGAAGTCCGGGCGCATGGGCAAGACCGGCACCCTGCACAACGTTGCCGGGCAGCTGTGCGGCACCAGCTACGCGGTGCAGTACATGGACCAGTTCGCCACCGAGCCGAAAGGCTCGAGCGGCGGTGGCGACGACCTGTTCGGTGACGGCGGCAACGCGCAGATCACCTTGGTCGGCACCAGCCACAGCGGCAAGAACTACAACTTCTCGGGTTTCCTGGAGCAATACATCGGTGCCGACGTGCTCAACGTCGCCTTCCCCGGTGGCGGCCTGGAAGGCTCGATGATCCAGTACCTGGGCAGCGAAGAGTTCCAGAACAACCCGCCGAAGATCCTCATCTGGGAATTCTCGCCGCTGTATCGCCTGGACCAGGAAACCATCTGGCGGCAGATCCTTGGCCTGCTGGACGATGGCTGTGACGCGCGCCCGGCACTGATGAGCGCCAGCAGCACCCTCAAGCCTGGCAAAAACGAGCTGATGGTCAACGGCAAGGGCGGCGTGATCAAAGACCTGATCAACCGCAACCTGCAGATGGACATCAAGTTCGAAGACCCGTCGGTGAAGGTGCTGCAGGCGACCCTCTGGTACCTCAACGGCCGCCACGAGGACATCAAGCTGGAGAAGCCGGAAACCTCCGACACCGACGGCCGCTTTGTCTTCCAGATGCGTGAAGACGAGGACTGGGCGAGCCAGAACCTGCTGGCGCTGGAAGTCCAGGGGCCGGAAAAAGGCACCCAGAAAGTCGAAGCCAAGCTCTGCAAACGCAACAACTTCGCCGTGCCCGCGCACACCGCGCAAGCCGGCCAGTGAGGCGACCCATGACCATGCTCAAGCGAACCTTCAGCCCCGCCCTGCTCACGCTGGCCCTGTTTGGCGGTGCCGCGCATGCTGCGCTGGTACCACCCCAGGGTTACTACGAGGGGATCGAAAAGCTCAAGACCAGCGACGGCAACTTCCGTTGCGAAGCGCCGCCCAAGCCGTATACCGGCGCGCTGCAGTTCCGCAGCAAGTACGAAGGCTCGGACAAGGCCCGGGCCACCCTGAACCTGGACTCGGAACAGGCCTTCCGCGACTCCACCAAGGACATCACCACCCTTGAGCGCGGCGTCGCCAAGATGGTCAACCAGTACATGCGTGACGGCCGCCCGGCGCAGCTCGACTGCACCCTGACCTGGCTGGGCACCTGGGCACGCGCCGATGCGCTGATGTCGACCAACTACAACCACACCGGCAAGTCCATGCGCAAATGGGCGCTGGGCAGCATGAGTGGTTCGTGGTTGCGCCTGAAGTTCTCCAACTCGCAGCCGCTGGCCGCGCACCAGGCCGAGGCCGAGCTGGTCGAGAAATGGTTCGCCCGCCTCGCCGAGCAAACCGTGCGCGACTGGAGCAACCTGCCGCTGGCCAAGATCAACAACCACAGCTATTGGGCGGCCTGGTCGGTGATGGCCACCGCCGTGGCCACCGACCGCCGCGACCTGTTCGACTGGGCGGTGAAGGAATACAAAGTCGGCGCCAACCAGATCGACGACCAAGGCTTCCTGCCCAACGAAATCAAGCGCAAGCAACGCGCCCTGGCCTACCACAACTACGCCCTGCCGCCGCTGGCGATGATCGCAAGCTTTGCCAAGGCCAATGACGTAGACCTGCGCAGCGAAAACAACTTCGCCTTGCAGCGCCTGGGCGAAGGCGTGCTGTACGGCGCCCGCGACCCACGCTACTTCGCTGAACGCGC
This sequence comes from Pseudomonas sp. NPDC012596, assembly GCF_042902325.1. Lineage (NCBI taxonomy): Bacteria > Pseudomonadati > Pseudomonadota > Gammaproteobacteria > Pseudomonadales > Pseudomonadaceae > Pseudomonas > Pseudomonas sp. NPDC012596. The sequence goes on from NZ_JBIBEB010000005.1 coordinate 273,884, forward strand.
CGGTGAAAAACAGGACATGAAAGACCTCAAGGTCGACAGCAAGTACGCCTGGCTCGAGCCCTGGTGCGCGCTGTACCAGTGCGTCGGCGACACGCTGCAGCGCAAGCAAGGGATGCAGCCGTTCGACAGCTTCAGGCTGGGCGGCAACCTGACCCGGGTCTACGACCCGAGCGCGGCTTCGAAGAAATAACGCAAAACCCTGTGGGAGCCGGCTTGCCGGCGATGGGCCGCGAAGCGGCCCCTGACTACCGCTGGGCAAGGCTGTCGCCTTGCATCGCCGGCAAGCCAGCTCCTACAGGGATCTAGGTAGCCCGCCACATTTGCGTGGGGGGTTTGGGGGGCGCTTTGCCCTGGATGCTGTGAACCATTAGGAGAACCGGGATGGTCTTCTCGTCCAACGTGTTCCTGTTCCTGTTCTTGCCGATATTTCTCGGCCTGTACTACCTGAGCGGGCAACGCTATCGCAACCTGCTGCTGCTGGTCGCCAGCTACATCTTCTACGCCTGGTGGCGGGTGGACTTCCTCGCCCTGTTCGCCGGCGTGACCCTGTGGAACTACTGGATCGGCCTCAAAGTTGGCGCCGCCGGGGTGCGCACCAAGCCCGCCCAACGCTGGCTGCTGCTCGGCGTGGGCGTGGACCTGGCGATCCTCGGCTACTTCAAGTACGCCAACTTCGGCATCGACAGCCTCAACGCGATCATCACCTCGTTCGGGCTTGAGCCGTTCATCCTCACCCACGTGCTGCTGCCGATCGGTATCTCGTTCTACATCTTCGAGTCGATCAGCTACATCATCGACGTGTACCGCGGCGATACCCCGGCCACCCGCAATCTGATCGACTTCGCGGCGTTCGTGGCGATCTTCCCGCACCTGATCGCCGGCCCCGTGCTGCGCTTCAAAGACCTGGTCGACCAGTTCAACAACCGCACCCACACCCTGGACAAGTTCTCCGAAGGCTGCACCCGCTTCATGCAGGGCTTCATCAAGAAGGTGTTCATCGCCGACACCCTGGCGGTGGTCGCCGACCATTGCTTCGCCCTGCAGAACCCGACCACCGGTGACGCCTGGCTCGGCGCCCTGGCCTACACCGCGCAGCTGTACTTCGACTTCTCCGGCTACAGCGACATGGCCATCGGCCTGGGCCTGATGATGGGCTTCCGCTTCATGGAGAACTTCAAGCAGCCATACATCAGCCAGTCGATCACCGAGTTCTGGCGGCGCTGGCACATCAGCCTTTCGACCTGGTTGCGCGACTACCTGTACATCACCCTGGGCGGTAACCGCAAAGGCACCTTCAACACCTACCGCAACCTGTTCCTGACCATGCTGCTGGGCGGGTTGTGGCACGGCGCCAACTTCACCTACATCATCTGGGGCGCCTGGCACGGCATGTGGCTGGCCATCGAGCGTGCGCTGGGCCTGGACACCAACCCGCAGCGCTTCAACCCGGTCAAATGGGCCTTCACCTTCCTGCTCGTAGTCGTCGGCTGGGTGATCTTCCGCGCCGAGAACCTGCACGTGGCCGGGCGTATGTACGGCGCCATGTTCAGCTTCGGCGAATGGCAGCTGTCGGAACTCAACCGCGCCCAGCTCACCGGCCTGCAGGTGGCCACCCTGGTGATCGCCTACATCACCCTGGCGTTCTTCGGCCTGCGCGACTTCTACCGCAATGCCAAGCCGACGCCCAAGGCGACCCCGGTGCAGATCAACGCCGACGGCTCGATTGGCCTGGACTGGACCCGGGTAATGACCCGCGCCCTGATCCTGCTGCTGTTCGTGGCCTCGATCCTCAAGCTTTCGGCGCAGAGCTACTCGCCGTTCCTTTACTTCCAGTTCTGAGGTTGATGACCATGACCCGGACATTACGTATCACCTATTCCCTGTCGTTCCTCGGGCTGCTGGTGGGCATGGGCGCCTGGTCCACAGGTGGCCTGCAAAGCTTCCAGCGCACCGAGCAGATGACCGTGCTCAACGGCAAGCTGGCCAAGGCCGCCGAGACGCACTACGACGCTGAATTCCCGATCAAGCGCCTGGGCACCAACCTCTGGGCCGCGCTGGACTTCAAGCTGTTCAACGAAGGCCGCCCAGGCGTTGTGCTGGGCCGCGAGCAGTGGCTGTTCAGCGATGAGGAATTCAAGCCCACCGCCGGTGCCGACCAGCTGATGCAGGAAAACCTGGCGCTGATCCGTGGCGTGCGCGACACCCTGCAGCAGCACGGCAGCCAGCTGGTGCTGGCGATCGTGCCGGCCAAGGCGCGGGTCTACTCGGAGTACGTTGGCAAAGAGCTGCCGGCCAGCCTGCATGACGACCTGTACAACCAGTTCCATGCCCAGGCCCGTCAGGCCAACGTGTTCGCCCCCGACCTGATGGCACCGATGGAGCAGGCCAAGGCCCGTGGCCAGGTGTTCCTGCGCACCGACACCCACTGGACGCCGATGGGCGCCGAAGTCGCCGCACAGGCGTTGGCCGAGGCAGTCAGCCGCCAGAGCCTGCTCAATGGCGACCCTCAGGCCTTCGTCACCGAGGCCGGCGACACCGCGCCGTACAAGGGCGACCTGACCAACTTCCTGCCGCTCGACCCGCTGTTCAGCAACCTGCTGCCGACGCCGGACAACCTGCAGCAACGCACCACGCGCCCCGCCGAAACCGAAGGCGAGGCAGGCGATGCGCTGTTTGCCGACAGCCAGATCCCGGTCGCACTGGTGGGCACCAGCTACAGCGCCAACCCGCACTGGAACTTCCTCGGCGCGCTGCAGCAGGCCCTGCACAGCGACGTCGCCAACTACGCCGAAGACGGCCATGGCCCGCTGCTGCCCATGCTCAAGTACCTGCAAAGCGATGCTTTCAAAAATGCCGCACCACAGGTGGTGGTGTGGGAATTCCCCGAACGTTATCTGCCAATGAAAAACGACCTCAGCAGCTTCGATCCGCAGTGGATCGCGCAGCTGAAGAACTCCCGTAAATCCGAAGAAAACCTGGCCTTGTCGTCCACCCGGACGAACCACTGAACGATAGAGAGGAACACGCACATGACTACCAAAACTTCCATTGCCAAAGCCCTCACCCTCGCGGCCGGCCTTTCCCTTGCTTCGATGCAGGCCTTCGCCGGCGCCGATGCCGCGCTGTATGGCCCAACCGCGCCGAAAGGCTCGACCTTCGTGCGCCTGTACAACGCCGCCAGCGCACCGGCCGCCGCCTCGGTCGGCAACACCCAGATCAAGCAGGTCGGCGCCCAGGCCAGCAGCGACTTCAGCTTCCTGCCAGGCGGTGACTACACCGCTCAGGTGGGTGGCAAGAGCGTGCCGGTGAAGCTGGCCTCGGACAAGTACTACACCCTGGTCAACAGCGCCAGCGGCAACCCACAACTGATCGAAGAGCCACCGTTCAAGAACAAACAGAAAGCCCTGGTGCGCGTGCAGAACCTCAGCGACCAGTCGCTGACCCTGAAGACCGCCGACGGCAAGACCGAAGTGGTCACCCCGGTAGCCGCCAAAGGCCGTGGCGAGCGTGAGATCAACCCGGTCAAGGTCAACCTGGCCCTGTTTGCTGGCGACAAGAAAGTCAGCGACGTCAAACCCGTCGCTCTGGAGCGCGGCGAAGCTGCCGTGCTGTACGTCACCGGTTCCGGCAGCAGCCTGTCGCCGGTCTGGGTTACCCGCCCAGTGTCCACCAACTGATCCCCTGCCTCGTTAACGACCTTATTGGAGAAACAACATGATCCCGGTAATTCTTTCTGGTGGTAGCGGTTCCCGTCTGTGGCCTCTGTCGCGCAAGCAGTTCCCCAAGCAGTTCCTGGCGCTGACCGGTGAACACACGCTGTTCCAGCAGACCATCGAGCGCCTGGTGTTCGAAGGCATGGACGCCCCCATCGTGGTCTGCAACAAGGACCACAAGTTCATCGTCCAGGAGCAGCTGGCCGCGCTGAAGCTCGAAACCCAGGGCATCCTGATGGAGCCCTTCGGCCGCAACACCGCACCTGCCGTGGCGCTGACAGCCATGAAGCTGGTCAACGAAGGCCGCGATGACTTGATGCTGGTGCTGCCGGCCGACCACGTGATCGACGACCAGAAAGCCCTGCAGCGCGCCCTGGCCCTGGCCACCGTGGCCGCAGAACGTGGCGAGATGGTGCTGTTCGGCGTGCCGGCGACCAAGCCTGAAACCGGCTATGGCTACATCCGCTCCAGCCAGGACGCCCTGCTGCCCGAAGGCGTTGCGCGGGTCGCGCAGTTCGTCGAGAAGCCCGATGAGAAACGCGCTGCCGAGTTCGTCGCCGCCGGTGGCTACTTCTGGAACAGCGGCATGTTCCTGTTCCGCGCCAGCCGCTTCCTCGAAGAGCTGAAAAAACACGACGCCGACATCTACGACACCTGCGTGCTGGCCCTGGAGCGCAGTGACGAAGACGGCGATGTGCTGAGCATCGACGAAGCCACCTTCGCCTGCTGCCCGGACAACTCCATCGACTACGCGGTGATGGAAAAGACCCAGCGCGCCTGCGTGGTGCCGATGTCGGCTGGCTGGAGCGACGTGGGTTGCTGGTCGTCGCTGTGGGAAGTACACGAGAAGGACGCCCAGGGCAACGTCACCAAGGGTGATGTGGTGGTGCAGGACAGCCGCAACTGCATGATCCATGGCAACGGCAAGCTGGTGTCGGTGATCGGCCTGGAGAACATCGTCGTGGTCGAGACCAAGGACGCGATGATGATTGCCCACAAGGACAAGGTCCAGGGCGTCAAGCAGATGGTCAAGACCCTCGACGAGCAAGGCCGCAGCGAAACCCAGAACCACCTGGAAGTGTATCGCCCGTGGGGCTCGTACGACTCGGTGGACATGGGCGGCCGCTTCCAGGTCAAGCACATCACCGTCAAGCCGGGCGCCAGCCTGTCGCTGCAGATGCACCACCACCGCGCCGAGCACTGGATCGTAGTGTCCGGCACGGCCGAGGTGACCTGCGACGAGAATGTGTTCCTGCTTACCGAGAACCAGTCGACCTACATCCCGATCGCCTCGGTACACCGCCTGCGCAACCCGGGCAAGATCCCACTGGAAATCATCGAAGTGCAGTCCGGCAGCTACCTGGGCGAAGACGATATCGAGCGCTTCGAGGACGTGTATGGGCGTACCTCCATGCCGGCGGAGCGTGGCGTGTCGGTGAAGACTATCGCGCAGTAAGGCTCGAACCGTAAGCTACAAGCGGCAAGTAAAAGCGGGCTGGCGGTGTACCTACTCTTGTGGGTGCAGCGCCGGTCCGCTTTTTTCTTGTGCCTTGCAGCTTGAAGCTTGCCGCTCCAAGATGTTCGCAGACTCGAAAGGGATTCGGACAACATGATCATCGGCGCCTTCCTCATCCTCACCTGGCTGGTACTGCTTCTGCGGTACCCGGCCAAGGCCCTGCCGATTTCGTTGGCCGCTGTCTGCGGCCTGGGGTTGGTAGCACTGTTCGTGGCCTGGCAAGACAACCGCGAAGCCACGCAACTGGCACGCCTGGACTTGCGCCTGAGCTACGCCCCCGAACAATGCCCGGCCGACCGTACCCTGCAAGTGCACATGAAGAACGGCAACAAGGTCCCGCTGACCGAGCTGCGCTGGCGGGTGGGTGCTTATGCGCCGGGCGATAGTGTCAACCTTGCCGAAAACACCTACAGTGCACCGCGCTATCGTGGGCCAGGTGATCTTCAGCCGGGGGCCGAGTGGAAGGATTGCCTGCCGCTGCCGCCGCTGCGCTCGGGCTACCGGCCGCAGACACTGGAGTTTCGTGCCGAGCATCTGCAAGGTACATTTGCCAACTAATCTACCGCCTGTACCGGCCTCTCGCGGGCAAGCCCGCTCCTACAAGGTCCCCGCTGTACCTGTAGGAGCGGGCTTGCCCGCGATGAGGCCAGTACAGTCAACACCAGCCTCCCCTGATAACAGGCGTAACCATGCCCACCGTCCTCATCACCGGTTGTTCCAGCGGCATCGGCCGCGCCCTGGCCGACGCTTTCCGCGACGCGGGCCACGAAGTCTGGGCCACTGCCCGCAAAGCTGATGATGTCGAGCACCTGGCCGCCGCGGGCTTCATTGCCCGGCAACTGGACGTCAATGACGGCGAAGCCCTCACCCGCCTGGCCGAGGAGCTGCAAGCCCACCACGGGCGCCTCGACATACTGGTCAACAATGCCGGCTACGGCGCCATGGGCCCGCTGCTCGACGGCGGCGTGGATGCCATGCGCCAACAGTTCGAAACCAATGTTTTCGCGGTGGTCGGCGTAACCCGCGCGCTGTTCCCGCTGCTGCGTCGCGCGCGTGGGCTGGTGGTGAACATCGGCAGCGTATCCGGGGTGCTGGTAACGCCGTTCGCCGGTGCCTACTGCGCCTCCAAGGCCGCCGTCAACGCACTGAGCGATGCCCTGCGCCTGGAACTTGCGCCCTTCGGCATTCAGGTGATGGAAGTGCAACCCGGGGCCATTGCCTCGCAATTCGCCAGCAATGCCCAGCGCCAGGCTGAACAGGTGCTGGCGGCGGATTCACCGTGGTGGCCGCTGCGCGATTACGTGCAGGCACGCGCCCGGGCGTCGCAGGACCGGCCAACGCCGGCTGCGGTGTTTGCCCAAGGCGTGCTGGCGGCAGTCGGCAAGTCGCCGGTACCGGGGGTGGTGCGGTTGGGGAATGGCAGTACGGCGTTGCCGCTGATGGCGCGGCTACTGCCTCGGCGGTTGCTGGATTGGGCACTGCGCAAGCGCTTCGGCCTGCTGCGCCCGCTCTGAACATTCGGCTGCCTGTACCGGCACTATCGCCGGCAAGCCAGCTCCCACAGGTATAGCGCTGTGCCTAAGGTCTGCACTGCACCTGTGGGAGCTGGCTTGCCGGCGATGGGCCGCAAAGCGGCCCCTGCCTTTAGGCTTTCTTCGCAGGCTGCTCGTCAAACGCCTGCCAGCCGCCCCCCAAGGCCTTGTACAGCCCCACCAAAGCCTGGGAAACCGCCGCCGAGCTATCGATCCACTGTTCTTCGCTGGCCAGTAACGCACCCTGTACCGTCAGCACATTGAGAAAGTCCACCGCGCCTTCCACGTACTGGCGCTGCGCAGTCTCCAGGGCAATGCGGTTCTGCCGCACTGCCTCGGCCAGATGATCGCGGCGCAGCTGGCTGGCGTTGTACAGGCGCAGCACATCGTCGATCTCGTGCCAGGCGCCGAGCACCACCTTGCGGTAGTTGAGCGCAGCTTCCTGCTGCTGTGCTTCACGCAGCTCCAGCGTACCCTTGAGCCGGCCACCCTCGAAAATCGGCAACGACAACTGCGGGCCGAAGGCGAAGCGACGCGCGTCCCAACCCCCGAAGTCGGACAGTTGCATAGCCTGGAAACCGACACTGCCGGACAGGCGAATGCTCGGGTAGAAGTCTGCCTTGGCCACGCCGATGCTGGCCGTGGCAGCATGCAGGCGCGCCTCGGCCTGGCGGATATCCGGGCGGCGCTCCGCCAGTTCGGACGGCAGGCCGATCGCGAACTGCTGCTGCGGCGCAGGCAATTCACCGCCCTCCAGCAATTGCGCCTGCAGGCTGCGGGGCGGTTCGGCCGCCAACAGGCTGAGCGCGTTGATCAGGTCATCGCGCCGCGCTTCCAGGCTCGGCAGGCGGGCTTCGATCGAGGCGACCTGAGCGCTGGCCTGGGCCACGTCAAGGCGGGTAGCGACACCTTCAGCTTGGCGGTCCTGGGACAGCTTCAGGCTGTGCTGGGCCACCTTGAGGTTGTCGCGGGTGACATCCAGCGTGTGCTGCACGGCGCGCAACTGGATGTAGTTGCCAGCCGTTTCCGACAACAGTGCCAGCAGCACGCCGCGCCGATCGTTCTCGGCGACTTCCACCGAGGCATCCGCTGCTTCTACCTGGCGCCGCACACGGCCCCAGAGGTCCAGCTCCCAACCTGCGACCAAGTCGCCTTGCCACAGGTTGAACGCCGACTTGCCGGCATGGCCCGAGGGGTCGCTCAGGCCTTCGGCGCTGTTGCGCGCGCGGCTGTAGCCGGCGTTCACATCCACCGAAGGTGATTCGTCAGCCGCCACCGTGCTGCGCAGTGCGCGGCTTTGCAGCAGGCGTGCGCTGGCAATCTGCAAATCGAGGTTGCGCTCGGCAACCTGCTGGATCAGCGCACTCAGGCGGGCATCGTGAAACGTCTCCCACCAGCGCAGCTCCAGCGGTTCGGCCTGCGGCTGGCTTGCCGCCGCCTGGCCTTGCAAAGGCGCCCATTGCTGTGGCGCCTGGCTGTCGGGGCGCTGGAAATCCGGCCCCAGGGTGCAGCCAGCCATCAACAAGGCCAGCAGCAAGGGGCTCAAGCGTAATGCGGGTTTCATCGTGCACTCACCTCTTTGCCGGCGAGCTTGTCGCCGTGGGTGTCGATGGTCGCTTCGACCGACATGCCCACACGCAAGCGTGCGAGCAGCGGCTGGCCGTCATCGAAGACGATCTTGACCGGAATGCGCTGCACCACCTTGGTGAAGTTGCCGGTGGCGTTGTCGGGTTTGACGGCAGCGAAGGTCACGCCGGTGGCCGGGGCGATGCTTTCGACATGCCCTTTCAGCGTTTCGCCAGAGAAAGTATCGACGCTGATGCTGACCGGCTGACCGGGCTGCACATGGGTCAGTTGGGTCTCCTGGAAGTTACCGACCACATAGGCGTGCTGCAACGGCACCACCGACAACAGGCGCGCCCCCGGGTTGACGAAAGCACCCACACGCAGCGCACGCTCACCGACCATGCCGTCCACCGGTGCGGTGATGCGGGTGTAGGACAGGTCGAGCTGGGCTTTTTCAACACCCGCTTCAGCGCGTTTCAACTGGCCGTCAGCACTGGCCACCTGGGCGCTGAGGATATCCACTTGTTTGCGCGTGGCCACCAGCGCCGCCTGGGTGTTGGCCAGGCGTGCGCGGGCCTGGTCGACCCGGCTGCGCGCTTGCTGGGCGTTCTGCACGGTGCCTGCACCCTGCTCGGCGAGGCGGCCGTAGCGGTTGACCTCATGGTCGGCGAACGACGCTTCAGCCTGGGCCGCCTTCACCGCCGCCTCGGCCTGGGCAATCAGCGCCGCCTGGCGCTCCAGGGTGGCGCGGGCATCGGCGCTCTGGGCCTTGGCCACCAGCAGCTGGGCCTGGGCAGCATCAAGCGCGGCCTGGTAGTCACGGGCATCGATGGTCGCCAGCAACTGGCCGGCCTGCACCTGCTGGTTGTCTTCGACCAGCACTTCCTTGATGAAGCCGGCGACCTTGGGCGCGACCACGGTGTAGTCGGCGATCACATAGGCGTCGTTGGTGCGCTGGCGGTGATCACTGCCGAACAGCCAGGGGCCGACGACGCCGGCCAGCACAGCCACGGCGAGCACCGAGCCGATCAAAAGGGTTTTGCGGTTGTTGGTCATGTTCAGTGTCTCGAATTCATCCAGGGTTCAGGCCACCGCGCGCGGCGGATAGACCCGGGTAGGCACGAAAGGAATCAGGCAGATCAGCGCCACGGCGATGCACGCCATGACCAGGTACAGGTCGGCCGAGGTCAGCACCAGCGCCTGGTCATGCATGCGCTTGGCCAGGCCCGCCGTGTTGTCGTCGATCAGCGGGGCATTGCCCAGGCTGTCCACCAGGTGGTTGGAATGGAAGTGCCGGCGCAGCGTGCCTAGGGCGTCCAGCAGCCCACCAGCGATCACAGCGGCCAGGCCTTTGACGGTGTTGAACCAGCTGGAGGCGAACGGCCCTTCCTGCGGCGTCATGCCGTTGGTGGACAGCATCAGCAGCGGCAGCACCGCCATCGGCTGGCCGAACACCTGCAACAGGTAGAACGGGTAAAAGTCGCCGCGGATCCATTCAGAAGTGAGCAGGCTGCTGCCGACGCACGACACCGCCAGCATCGCCAGGCCCGTGGCCAGCACCCAGCGGCAGTCCACCGCGCGGATGTTGCACAGCGCCGCCGTGAGCGGCAGGGCAATGAGTTGCGGCATGGCCACCAGCATCATCAGCGGGCTGGTTTGCGCCGGGCGATAGCCTTGGATTTGCGCAAGGTACGCCGAAGGAATGCTGCTCACCCCGGACAACACGATCAGTACACCGGCCAAGGTCACCAGGGCAAAGCTCAGGTTGCGCCGCGACAGCATGCGCAGCTGGAAGAACGGCAGCGGCTCGGACCATTCGTTGTACATGAACAGCACCAGCAGCATCAGGCCCCCGCCGAGCAGCCAGCAGATCAGTGGCGAGTCGAACCAGCCCCAGCGGTCACCCAACGACAGGCCCAGCACGATACAACTGATCGCTGGCAGGCCGAGCACTACACCTCGCCAGTCGAACTGCTTGAAGCGCTCCAGGCGCAGCGGGTCCTGCGGCAGGCCCCAGCCGACACAGAACAAGGCCAGCGCCGAGGGCAGGATGATCTGCCAGAACGCCCATTGCCAGCCGACGTATTCGGTCCACAGCCCCGCCAGTGGCGTGCCGAGGTTGGGGCCGAAAGTGGCAGTCAGGGCGTAGCAGGCCAGGCCATACACCTTGATCCCCGGCGGCAAAAAGCGCAGGGCCACGCTCATCAGCATCGGCGGCAAGGCCCCCGAGGCAAAGCCCTGCAGCACTCGCAGCAGCATCAGGCTGTGCAGGTCAGGGGCGAACGGTTGCAACAGGCCGAGTACGGCGAACAGGGCGATGGCGCTCATGGTGAAGCGCCGCAGCGAGAAGGTGGTGGCCAGCCAAGGCGCAAAGGCCATGGCCGAGACCGAGGCGGCGCTGTACACCGCCAGCAACCAGGCGCCTTCGTCGGCACCGATGCCCATGGCACCGCGGATATCGGCGAGGGAAATCTTGGTGACCGACTCATTGAGGCCTGCACAGAGTACGGCCAGCAACACACCGAATAGCCCGACCACTACCTGCAGGCCAAACGCCGTCTGCGCAGGCGCGGCCGGCGCGGGGGCGGCGGCCAGCGCAGCAGGGGGCGCGGTCAGGGAACTCATGGCAATACATCTCCAGCAACAATTCAGGGCTGGGGCAATTTTAAGAAGGTCGAATGCTGACGAAAACTGACTTGTTGGTAGTTTTATATTGCGCCAGACGCAATCCTGGCGGAATCACGGGTCAATCCGGCCACAGGCTTTCAACGTCTGGCGCAACCAGCGGTGCGCGGGGTCGTTGTCGAAGCGCGGGTGCCAGGCCTGCATCACATTGACCTTCTCCAATGGCACCGGGATCTCGAACGAGCGCAATGGCAACTTCAACCGCTGCACACTGTTGAGGATATTGGCGGGTATCGGCAGGATCAGGTCCGAATCCGGCAGCGAGAACATCGCCGAGTGGAAGCTGGTGGTGATCAGGGCCACGCGCCGTTCCACCTTGTGGTTGGCCAACGCCACATCGATCGGCCCATTGGCACGGCCGCGTCGTGACACGCTGATCTGCGGGTAGGCAGCAAAACGCTCAGGGGTGATCGGGGCGTCGAAGATCGGGTGCCCCGCACGCGCCAGGCCCACGAAGTAGGTATTGAACAGGCTCTGCACTTTGATTTCCGGGCCCAATTCGATGGCCGAGCTGATGATCAGGTCGATGTGCCCGTTGCGCAGCACAGCATCATCGTCGCCACTGCCCTCCGGGACGAAGCGCAACACCGTGCGCGGCGCCTGGGCGAGCATCATGCGCAGCAACTGGGCGCCGTAGAGGGCAATGAACAGATCATTGGTGCGGATGTTGAAGGCACGGTCCAGGTTGACCAGGTCGACCTCGTCACGGCTGCGGAACACCTGCCCAGCCTGTTCTACCAGCCCATGCACCTGCTCGCGCAGGGCCAACGCCCGCGGCGTCGGCACCAGGCCACGGCCGGCGCGCACCAGGATCGGGTCGCCCAAGGCATCGCGGATACGCCCCAAGGTCCGGCTCATGGCCGCCGGGCTCAAGTTCATGCGTTGTGCCGCGCCCACCACGCTACCCTCGTCGAGCAAGGCATCGAGGGCGACAAGCAGGTTCATGTCCGGGAGTTGCATGGCCGATTTCCATGGCGGTTGTGGGAATGGCGATATTAACAGGTCGGATGATTGCGCCAGACGCAATGCCGTCGTGCGTGGTGGGGCATTTATCTCACTACTTCAATAGGCCATAAGGGATGCAGTGGCTGTACCGGCCCTATCGCCGGCAAGCCGGCTCCCACAGGTACGCCACCAGCCCTGAGATCGGTGCATTACCTGTAGGAGCGGGCTTGCCCGCGAAGGGCCAGTGCAGCCAACCCATCAGTCAGCTTCAGCAAGGATTCCGCATGCCAAGCCCCGTCCTCATCGCCATCGACGCCTCCCACGCCTGCGCTGCCCTGCTCGCGCTCGCCCGCCGCTACTGCCGCCCCGGCGAGCACGAGCTGCATGTGCTGCTGGCCATCGACTCCACCTTCGCCGTGCACGACAAGCCTGCGCCGTACACCGAAGAGGAACTGGAGGAATACCCCGCTGCCTGTGAGGAGCAACGGTTGGGCGACAGCGCGGTGGCCGAGGCTGTTGCATTGCTACAGCAGGCCGGGTTCGCCAGCCAGGGCTGCATGGTTGCCGGGCAGCCAGTCGATGCCATCGTCGCGAAGGCGCAGACGTTGCAATGCGAGCTGATCATCATGGGCCACCGGCACCTGTCGCGGTTGGGGCGGTTGCTGGACCCGTCGATCAGCGCAAAGGTGATTGATCGGGTGGAGGTGCCGGTGTTGGTGGGGGTGGCTTAGAGGGGCTTTTTGAACGGGTTGGGGCGGGTGGGTGCATGTCTTGAGGGGTGTGGCGCCCATGAGATCGAGCGCCGCCCGCGCGGCGCATCGCGAAGCGCTTGCCTTGGGATCTTCAGCGCCCTTGAGACT